>JAUYUF010000245.1 GCA_030694835.1 Flavobacteriaceae bacterium
GTGTTTCCTCAAAAAAATATTCATGAAACTGGAATCAAGAAAATTTTCTTTAAAATAGATCCATCAATTGTTATTGAAATAGAAGTCAATATTTATGAAGGAAGAGGAGAATGTTATGTCAATTATTTTGCAAGAGATTACAAAGTACTCAATTATCTATATGAAGTAACTTCTGAAGGATTATTAATTATCAAATTATAAAAAAATGAAAAAATTTATTGTAACATTATTTTTAATAAGTATTTCTTTATTCATTAATGAAAGCATATTTGCGCAATCAAACTGCAAAGTTTTAAATGAATCAATTAATCAAACCTATGAGGGAAAATGTAAAAAAGGGTTGGCGCATGGAAAAGGGGTTGCAAAAGGTATAGAATCATATGAAGGTAATTTTAAAAATGGATTACCACACGGTAATGGAACTTATTATTACCAAGATGGAAGCTTTTATACTGGTGACTGGAAAAACGGAATGAAAAGTGGTGAAGGTAAATTAGTTTCAAACAGTAATGGCAAGGAAAATAAAAAAGTTGGTATTTGGGAGAAAGATGTTTATGTTGGCGAAATACCACCTATTTCCTATCAAATAAAATACAAATTAGGGGTAGATCGATTTTCACTTTCTAAAGATGGTGATAAACAACAAAGAGTTTTAATTCAGTTTTTTCAAAATGGAGGAGTTAATACATCAGTAGAAAACGTAAGGTTAGAAGCAAGTAGTGGAAGACAAGTAAGTATTCCAAATTTTCACGGATTTGAATATATTGAATTTCCCTTTGTTTGCAAGATAAGTTATTCTACTCTTAATAAATTTAGAACCTCTAGAAATGAAGTTAAATTCGAATTCGTTATTAATGAACCAGGAGAATGGAGTTTAGATTTACATAATTAAAGATCTAAACATTTACTTTTTCGTATAACAATCAACAAAAAATAGTAGGGCAGCAACTGCCAAAACAATTAGTACATAAATTTTTGTTCGTTTATTCATTTTTTAAAAGTATTATTTCAAAATCAGTTGTTTTTTGAAGGGATGTTAAAATACCAATCATAGATTCTGGCGGTGAAGTTAGATTTCGAGTATTGATATCTATCCAAGCGCCATACACCTCAATTTGTGCTGCTTTTACACCATTTTCTTTATAAAGTTGATGACTAATTATCCAACGTTCACCATTTTTAGAAACGCCTTTCAATGCAATGGAAACCTTAATATCTTCCCCAGAATTTATTTCACGTAAAAAAGTAGTTACTTCTTTAAAAAGAATCGGACCAATTTGGTGTTCTGTAAAATAATTCATATCAATTCCATGCTCGTTAAAAAAACGGATTCTGGCTTCGGCAGCAAAATCATTATAGGCAGAATGACGCATATGTTTGTTGGGGTCAAAATCAGCCCATTTGGTGGTAAATTTATACATAGTTATTATTAAGTTTTAACGTCCAAAGCATCTCTTAATGCATTTCCAATCAACATAAAAGCTAACACTAAAGACATAATAGCAATTCCAGGAATCATAGCTAAATAAGGTTTTCCAAGAATGATATAGTTATAATTTTCTTTTATCATGGCTCCCCAAGAAGGTATTGGAGGTTGTGCTCCAATACCTAAAAAGCTCAATCCACTTTCTATGAGTATAGCAGAAGCAAAATTTGCTGCTGAAATCACAATAATAGGTGCCATAATATTGGGTAAAATATGTTTAAAAATGATTCTCATGTTAGAAAATCCAAGCACTTTTGCAGCTTCTATATATTGCATTTTTTTGATACTTAAAACTTGTCCGCGTACCACACGCGCCACTTCTACCCACATGGTAAGTCCAACAGCAATAAATACTTGCCAAAATCCTTTTCCTAAAGCCAACGTAATAGCAATAACTAATAAAAGTGTTGGGATCGACCATGTTACATTAATAAGCCACTGAATAAAAGCATCTGTTTTACCTCCAAAATAACCGGCAATAGAACCTAAAGTGATACCAATTATTAAGGAAATAAATACCGCAATAAATCCAACAAAAAAAGTAATTCTTGAACCAATTAGCATACGGCTGTATAAATCTCTACCATATTTATCAGTTCCAAACCAATAGGTTTTAGTTTTGATGAAGTTTTCAATTGGTATGTTGTTAAAAGCTGATAAGGGTAATGATATTGCTTCTTTTATAACCTCACCTTCATAATAAGGAATGTAATTAAGTTGAGTTGAAGTTATGTTATAGGAGTTAATAATAATCTCATTTGGTGGATTTTGATTTCCATTTAATATGTAATTAAAATAAGTTTGATTGTTGGATAATTCTTGTGGAATTGTTATAACTAATGCTTTAAACCCGGGTTTTTTAGAATGGATTTCCAAATGCATTTGA
>JAUYUF010000256.1 GCA_030694835.1 Flavobacteriaceae bacterium
GAAAACCATCATGCGCTTTATTAGAATATCCAAAAATTACAGAATTCTTAATCTCTCCTCCCACCTTACAATGTGGCCCAATTGTAGTTGGTCCATAAATCTTTGCTCCCATTTTCACAACAGAATCATCACCTAAAGCAAATGGACCGCGTATTAAACTTCCTTCCATTATTTCAGCATCTTGACCGATATAAATTGGTCCGTCAGTTGCATTTAAAGTAGCGAATTCAATCTTTACTCCTTCTTCAATAAAAATATTTTCTGGATTTAGAATATTGTTGGTTTTACTTATTTTTTGTGATTTTCTTCCCTCTGTCAAATAATCAAAATCTAATTGAATTGCAATACCATTTAATTTAAAAATATCCCAAGTATTTTTTATTTGATGAAGTTCTTCTTTAAAATCTATTCTTTCATATTGCTCAAAATCTATTTCTTCTTGTAAATCAGTTGTATAAAAAGCTATAATTTCATCTTGATGTAGAATTACCTGATTCTTTTTGAGTTTTTTTACCAGCTCTACCAAAACATCTGTTGGAATAAAACTGGCATCAATCATGATATTTTCTTCCATTTCAACCATTGGATATTTATCTTCCAAATAATCTTCAGTGAGCGTAGTTGTAGTATAACCTAAATAGTTTTCCCATTTTTCACGAATGGTTAAAATTCCAACTCGGATATCGGCCACTGGACGCGTAAAAGTAAATGGCAATAAACTATTTCTTTGTGGACCATCAAATAAAATATAATTCATAAACAACTATTGATTGATTCTATACAAATATAAAACATTCAAAAATTGAAATATTGAAATATTAAAGAAAATAATTTGTGAACTGAAAGTTTGAAAGATTTAATTGAATAAACTTAAATACGAGAATACAATCTTAGTTCACTTCGAAAAAGTAATGATATGGAAATCTAAAAAATAAAATTCTACAATTTTAATTAAGAATATTGATTCTTCTAAAATAAGTATCAATATTATCAGCAGCTTCAAAACAAGCTGTAATAGCTTCTAATTCCTCACATTTTAAAAATAAGGAATAGTCACTATGTCTGCAAATTACATCTTTTATTTCTATTTTTTGAAGATGAATGTCAATTGCTACACATTGTTCATATAAATTAGAAAGAGAACTGTCTATTGGTTCTGTTTCATGAAAAGCTAAAAATCCTTTAAAGTAATTTTCAATAGCAGTATGTGCATTTTGACATACTAGTTTTTTATCTACGCTATTACCATTTCTGAATAATTCTTCGTTAGCTTCCTGTAGTTTTTTGGTAGCAATTTTAAAGTAGTAGTTGGCTGATTGTTCCATATGCGTCGGTTTTTAAACGCAATTTTATAAAAGCGTTAGGTAAAATTTTTACCTAACGCTTATTAATTAATTATAATGTTTGATATATTTCTAAACGTTCCCAAGTTAAATCAACAATTTCTTGAGCATTTTTTAATAATAAAGCTCCTTGTTCTTTATCTTCTTTAACAACACGCGTAAAACGAGCTTCTGTGTACATCATATCACTAATTGGTGTAGTAGGCGCTTTTGAATCTAGTTTAAATCGTTTTCCTTTTGGATTCATCGGATTAAATCTAAATAATGGCCAGTAACCTGTTGATACCGCTAATTCTTGATGCGCTGCTCCATCTCCCATATCATAACCATGCTCAATACAATGCGAATAAGCGATGATTAATGATGGTCCTGGATATGCAGCCGCTTCTTCAAATGCCTTAAGCGTTTGCAGATCTTTAGCTCCCATTGCTATTTGAGCAACATATACATTACCATATGAAACCGCTTGTAATGCTAAACTTTTCTTAGGTGAAACTTTACCAGAGATTGCAAATTTAGCACTTGCTCCCATTGGAGTAGCTTTAGATGCTTGACCTCCAGTATTAGAGTAAACTTCAGTATCTAAAACTAATATATTAATATTCTCTCCAGAAGCTAATGCGTGATCTAATCCACCGTATCCAATATCATATGCCCATCCGTCACCACCAACAATCCAAACTGATTTATTTCTTAAATTATTAGCATATTGAAGTAATTCTTTAGCACCTTTTGAATCTAAAGTTGCTAATTGTTTTTTCAATTTTTTAATTGAAACATCTTTGGCTGCTCTTAAAGTTTCATCACTTTCTGTATTTGAAAGAATTTCTTCAACAATTTCGCTTCCAACTTCATTTTCAATTTCTTTCAATAAGTTAACTGCTACTTCTTGTTTTTTAGAAAGCGCAAAACGCATTCCTAAACCAAACTCAGCATTATCTTCAAATAGCGAGTTTGCCCAAGCTGGTCCTCTACCATCTTTATTGGTGGTATAAGGAGTAGTTGGTAAGTTTCCTCCATAAATTGAAGAACAACCTGTTGCATTAGCAATTAACATACTATCTCCGTATAACTGAGTTAACAATTTTAAATAAGGTGTTTCACCACAACCAGAACAAGCACCAGAGAACTCAAATAATGGCTCTAAAAATTGAGAACCTTTAACTGTTCCAACTGCTAATTTTGTTCTGTCATAATCTGGTAAATCAATAAAGTAATCCCAATTTTTATTTTCGTTAACCTCAACACTTCTTTTCTCTGTCATGTTGATAGCCTTGAAGTTTGCTACCTCTTTGCTTTCAGCGGGACAAACAGCCACACAAAGAATACAACCTGTACAATCTTCTGGTGAAACTTGTAAGATATATGATTCTGAAGCAGTATCAAATGGGCGACCTTTTGCGCCAACACTTTGTAAAGATTCTGGAGCAGAAACTAAAATATCATTAGTAACTACTTTTGAACGTATTGCTGCGTGAGGACAAATAGCAACACACTTATTACATTGTGTACATAAACTTGTATCATCCCAAGTTGGAATAAAATCTGCAATACCGCGTTTTTCATATTTTGCAGTTCCTGTCGGGAAAGTTCCGTCAGCTCTAAAAGCGCTTACCGGAAGTGTATCTCCTTTTCCTTCCAAAATTGTTCCTAAAATATCCGCAACAAATTCAGGTGCATCAGCTGTCATTACAGATTTGAAACTTCTATCATTTGTAACTTGTTTAGGATAATCAACTTTTTGAAGATTAGCTAATGAATTATCAACCGCTTGGAAGTTCATCTGAACAACTTTTTCTCCTTTATGAGAATATGATTTTACAATCGCTTTTTTAATTTTTTCAATAGCTTCATCTTTTGGTAAAACGCCTGAAATTGCAAAGAAGCATGTTTGTAAAATGGTGTTAGTTCTCTTTCCAAGATTAGAATCTAGAGCAACTTTTGTAGCATCAACTACATAAAATTCAACTTCTTTATCAATAATTCCTTGTTGAAATTCTTTTGGTAAATAATCCCAAACTTCATCTTTAGAGAAGGGAGAATTTAACAAGAAAGTTCCTTTTTCTTTTAGATTGGTTATCAAATTAAATTTCTCAACAAAATTATATTGATGGCAAGCTATAAAATCAGCTCTTGAAATTAAATAAGATGAATATATTTCTTTTGGACCAAAACGCAAATGCGAAATAGTCATCGCTCCTGCTTTTTTAGAGTCATAAACAAAATAACCTTGAACATGATTATCTGTTTCTTCACCAATAATTTTAATAGAGTTTTTGTTACCCCCAACGGTTCCATCAGATCCTAAACCATAGAACATACAATTAATTGATGATTTATCAGTTTTGAAACTTGGATCAAACGAGATACTTTTATGAGTAACATCATCATTGATACCTACTGTAAAGTGATTCATTGGTTTTTCTTTACCTAACTCATCATATACAGCTTTTACCATTGCAGGCGTAAATTCTTTTGAAGAAAGTCCATATCTACCAGCAACCACTTTTGGCATTGTTTCACCATTTTCTACTAAAGCAGTTACCACATCTAAATACAATGGATCTCCAACACTTCCTGGTTCTTTGGTACGATCTAAAACAGCTACTTTTTTAACAGTTTTCGGTAATTTATTAATGAAATCTTGGATTGAGAATGGACGGTATAAACGCACAAATAAAGCACCTACTTTTTCGCCATTTTCAACTAAAGCATCAATAGTTTCACGAACAGCACCTTGACCAGATCCCATAATTACGATAACTTTTTCAGCTTCTGGATGTCCAATATAATAGTTTAAACTATATCTACGGCCGGTATGCTGATAGAACTCATCCATAACTTCTTGAACAATTCCTGGCACTTTTTCGTAATATGGGTTATTTGCTTCTCTAGCTTGGAAAAAAACATCAGGATTTTGAGCAGTTCCTCTAATTACAGGAGCATCTGGATCTAATGAATTTTTTCTAAATTCTAAAATTTTATCCTCTGGCATCATTGCTTTAATGATATCATCTGGAATTGAATCAATTTTTGATATTTCATGTGATGTTCTAAATCCGTCAAAAATATTCATAAACGGAACTCTAGAACGCAATGTAGAAACTTGAGAAATCAAAGCAAAGTCCATAGCTTCCTGAACAGATCCACCAAATAACATGGCGTATCCAGTTTGTCTTGCTGCCATTACATCGGAATGATCTCCAAAGATAGAAAGTGCGTGAGTAGCTAAAGTTCTTGCAGAAATGTGTATAACATGTGGCAATAATTCACCAGCCATTTTATACATATTAGGTATCATCAATAATAGTCCTTGAGAGGCCGTAAAGGTTGAAGTTAAAGCTCCTGCTTGCAATGAACCGTGAACAGCACCTGCTGCTCCACCTTCACTTTGCATTTCAACGATACGAGGAACATTTCCCCAAATATTTTTCTTTCCTTTGGAACTCAATAATTCAGCATATTCTCCCATGGGAGATGATGGTGTAATTGGATAAATTGCACATACCTCATTTGTTTTATGAGCTATTAAACCAACAGCTTCATTTGCATCACAAATTAATTTTGGAAACGTTTTTTTCATGTGTAAAAATTTTTTTTTAATGGTCACAAGGAATTCGCATAGATATATTTCAGTTGATATTGAAATTTTTGGATGCTCATTTCATAATTTACATTTAATTTTCCTTACCTATTATTATTTATTTACAGGGAATTAATTAGAATAGGAATTTTTAAATTTTAAAAACAACTATTTTTAATAGTATTTCATATAATATGCAAAATTAATACAAAAAATTTAAAAAAATATGACATAAGTCAACTATCAATAAATCTTTATTTTCAATTATTTTTTTAATAATAACTAAAACAACTATTTATTAATAAAGGATATATTTAGTTGAAAAAATGATATATTCTCTATTATTTAACGAAATTATTTAGCACCAATTTTGATCATTAAAAAATCAACTAACTATTACTTACTTAAATACATTTTACGTCTTGAGTACAGCTCATAAAATTGATCATCTTTTAAACTATCAATAAATAAAATACTTTCTCCTGTTGATTTCATTTCTGGTCCTAATTTTTTATTCACGTTAGGAAATTTATTGAATGAAAAAACTGGTTGTTTAATAGCGAAACCTTCCAATTGTGGATTGAAATTAAAATCTGAAACTTTATTATGACCCAACATTACTTTGGTTGCGTAATTTACATAAGGTTCTTTATATGCTTTGCAGATAAATGGAACTGTTCTAGATGCTCTTGGATTAGCTTCAATAATATAAACTATATCATCTTTTATTGCAAACTGAATGTTGATTAACCC
>JAUYUF010000258.1 GCA_030694835.1 Flavobacteriaceae bacterium
GATTGGTGCTCAAAATGCTATCGGGCAAATTAATATTAAAGGTAATGTTACAGACGCACAGGGGTTGCCACTCCCAGGTGCAAATATTCTGGTTAAAGGCTCTACACTTGGAGTTATAACCGACAGTAATGGCGCCTATTCCCTTCAGGTCGCGAATGCTACAGCTGTTATTCAGTGTTCATTTATCGGATATGATACTCAGGAGGTTGTTGTAGGAAAACAGACAGTTATCAATTTCGTATTGTCTGAAGACTCCCAAACAATTGATGATGTGGTTGTTGTAGGATACGGAACACAACGCAAGGCGACCCTAACCGGTGCCGTTAGCGCTGTATCAGGTGAAAACCTGAATAAACGCAATGTTGCTTCCCTATCGACCGCGATACAGGGAATCATGCCCGGTGTAACTGTTCAGCAAGGTTCCGGTGAACCTGGTGCAGATGGAGCCAGCATTCGTATCCGTGGAATTGGTTCCATTAATTCAGGTACTTCTCCGCTGGTGCTCGTAGATGGAATCCAGATGGATATCAATCAGGTGGATATGAATACGGTTGAAAGTGTATCTGTTCTTAAAGATGCTGCTTCAGCTTCTATTTATGGCTCAAGGGCATCAAATGGGGTTATCCTGATTACTACCAAAAGAGGGAAAGAAGGGAAACCAAGGATAAACTACAATTCATACTATACCTATCAGCAACCTGTAAATATGCCTGAAGTTGTGAAGGCTGCCGATTATCTTCAGGCAGAACTTGATGCCTGGGACAATGCAGGTATTACTATTTCGCCGGATGTAAGAACCGGAAGAGAAAAGCAAATTCTGGAACAACGTACGCTTCAGCCCGACAATTGGAACCGTTTTGATACCGATTGGAAAGAAGCCACCATTAAAAAAGGCTCTGTTATGCAAAACCAAAATGTAACCATTTCAGGAGGTAGCAAAGACCTGCGTTATTTTGGTTCAGTATCTTACCTCAGTCAGGATGGCTTGATTAAGAACAATAACTATAACAGGTTAAATATCAGGGCAAATACAGACATTAATATTTTCCCCTGGATGAAACTCAACAATGAAATAGCCTACCTGCAATCAGAACAGCTGACTCCAGCTATTTCTACTCCAAAATCGATTATTAATAAATCGCTTTATATGTTGCCAACACTTTCGGCTGTTACCGAACTTGACGGAAACTGGGGTTTTGGAAAGAATGGAGATAATCCAACGGCTGCAGCCGAGGCATCAGGCACATCGCTCACCTTACGTCCTGAATTACTGCTGAACAGCACGGTAACCATTACCCCAATAAAAGGGCTGGATTTTCAGGCGCAATATAGCCGACGCAAAACCGAATCCAGGTCAACCCTTACCATTAAGCCTTATATTACTTCGGTAAAAGGTATTGTACAAGGTCGGTATCCGGGTAATGACGGTGTTTCCGAAGGTTATTCGGCAAATGAAAGGAACTATTACAGGGCTCAGGTCTCCTATACCAATAATTTTGGAAAGCATAACGCGAAAATACTGGGTGGTTTTGAAAGCGAAGATAATTTGTCATCTTCATTTGGCGCTTCCAAAAGAGGCTTTGAAATGGGACGTTATTACCTCGACAATGGTGATGGCTCCACCGCTTCGGCATACGGAGGTGCATCAGGCTGGTCTATGGCTTCGTTTTACGGACGTTTCAACTACGATTACGATAGCAAATACCTTCTCGAAATGAGTGGCCGTTACGACGGTTCTTCACGTTTTACAGAAGACCTGAGATGGGGCTTTTTCCCTTCGGTTTCGGCAGGTTGGGTCATCAGCCGTGAATCGTTTATGGAAAGTACATCAAGGGTAATCAGCAACCTAAAACTACGTGCATCATACGGTACGCTTGGAAATCAGGAAATTGGCAATTACCCATACGCTTCCAGCATCGAAACAGGTTACAGCTATTGGTTCGATAAACAATTGAGCTCCGGAGTTGCACAAATCGCCCTGTCAAATCAGTTGATTACCTGGGAAAAATCATCGCAGGTGAATGTGGGATTAGATGCCAGTTTCTTTAGGAATAAACTTTCTACAACTTTCGACTACTACATAAAAGATTTATCTGACCTGCTAATGGTTTTCCCTGTTCCCTATTTTACCGGGCTTAATGCTACTTACAGCAATGCCGGCAATATGAGAAACGAAGGGTGGGAATTTTCATTGGCATATAAAAGCAAATACAGAGATCTAAGTTATTCCTTTACAGGGGTTTTGAGCAATAACGAAAACACAATAACCGATCTGAAAGGAAATACGTTCTCGGATAACTCGATAAAAGAAGGTTATCCCCGTGGCGGATACTGGGGTTACCAAACGGATGGTTATTTTGCTGATTGGGACGATGTAAATAATTCGGCAAAGATTTCAAAATCAGCCCGTCCGGGGTATGTAAAATACAAAAAACTGGATACCAGTGAGGGAGCCAGCCCACTGCTTATTGGCGATAAAGACAAGGTTTATTTGGGCGATCCATTCCCACATTACGAATATGGTTTGAACATGACTGCCAACTGGAAAAACTTCGACTTAACACTTTTTGTACAAGGTGTTGCAAAAAGGAAAGTAATGATGAGTGGAATTGGACTGAAACCATTTGCCAATGGAGCCAATTTGTTCCAACATCAGCTTGACTCCTGGACAGCCGACAACCAGAATGCCGAATACCCGGTTCTGGTGCCGGAAGCAAACTCTGCCGACAATTTTGTGACATCGGACAGATGGGTAAAAAGCGGCGCTTATGCACGTTTAAAAAATGTTGTTTTGGGTTACAGTCTTCCTAAAAGATGGGTTGATAAAGTGAAATTCGAAAATGCCCGTGTTTATGTCAGTGGCCAAAACCTCTACACTATAAGTTCTTTCTACAAAGGATACGATCCTGAAGTAAATTATGGTGGTAACCTGGGTGGAGAGTTTTACCCAATCATGCAAACATTTTCTTTTGGTTTGGACATTAAATTTTAATTATTATGAAAAAGTTAAGAAACATTTTATATCTGCTTCTGCTGTTTTTAGGAGTTACATCGTGTAATGACTATCTCGACAAGGAGCCTTTGAGCGACTACCTCTCATCAAATTTTTACAACAATGAAGAGGCCATTAAGCAAGGTACAAACGGCGTTTACCAGAGCATGTACATGGAAACAAGCCAGCTTCCCTTTTGCACGCTGCTGGATATGTACACGCCAATGGGAATCGAGCGTGCTGACAATGCTTCGATGGGCGTAAACAACGTCGATCTCCTTTCTGTTTTTACTGTTGAACTTCATTGGGCCAACTTTTACAAAAGTATCGGCAGAAGCAATACCGTGCTCGACGGTGCCCAACCTTTTATTCCTGAATTAAGTGAAAAAGCAAAACAATATCTGGCTGAAATAAAGGTGGTGCGCGCCATGCAATACCATTACCTGGTTTCGTTATATGGCGATGTGCCGTTTTTCACCACAGCTGTTACTCCTGAAGAACAAAAGACAGCTCTCCGTAAGCCTTGGATGGAGATCATTGATTATTTAATGAATGACCTTGATGAAGCCGCAACGTTTTTACCATGGGAAGCCAAAGAACTTGGGCGGGTCGATAAATCATTCGCTTTAGGCTTGAAAGCCCGTATGGCGCTATATGCCGGTGCGTGGTGTAAGGAAGGATTCGGTAAGAGTGCTGTTAAAAATCCTGAAAAGGCGAAAACGTATTTCGGTATTGCCGCCAAGACAGCGAATAAAGTGATACTCGAAGGTGGAAGGTCATTAAACCCAAAATTTGCAGACCTGTTCACCCGAAGCGGTCAGTTAACCC
>JAUYUF010000268.1 GCA_030694835.1 Flavobacteriaceae bacterium
ATGATGGTTCGCGCCAAAGTATAACCAATTCCTTTTTCTTGACTAAAATATGCTTCCAACAATTTTTCTTGCTGTGCTTTTGGAAGTTTATAAAAAGTTTCGGCAGAAGCATCGGTAAGTGCAGCTCCAATCCCAAAAAAGGTTTGAAACTGTTTTTTAGGATTCACCAAAATAGATGATTCTGTTTCTAACGGCTGTTGAAAATTTTCAAAAATAATGGAATCGGTTAATGCTAATTTTAAATTGGTATGATGCGCAGTAGTATATACTTTAACCGTTTTATCATATTGCGCAGTTGGCTCAGATGGTGTCACTGTTGTTTTCTTCTGACATGCAGAAAAAATAATCAGTAGTAGAATTGTTGCTGTTAGATTTTTCATATATATTTAATTTATAAGGTTTTACCAAATATAAGTCGCCACAGAACCTGCTTCTAATGAAGTGGTTATCCATTTTGAATTGTGTTTGATGTTAAATATTTCATTCGTAGCGCCATCGTTTAAAACAATTAAAACTGTTTTACCTTCTGGTGTTTTAAAGCACACATTCTGCAAATTTCCAGTTAAAGTACTGCCAATTCTAACAGAGCTGCTTGGAACAAATTTTGAAGCGTGAGCGATGATATAATAACCCACATTTCTGGTAAAATTTGAACTGCTTTCTATGGTTATGGCGCCTTTACAAGTGGTGCATCCGCCGGGAGTGTGCGGTCCAAATGACGGATTATTAGCCAAATTCCATTCGAGTGCTGTTTTGCTCCAATTGCGCATTGATCCAATAATTACATTTTTCAGATGCCATTTTAAATCGCCGTCAAAACTTCCTGTTGATGCAGTGTATTGTTCGGTAAAATATAAATCTTTATCAGGATGCGCATTGCGAACAGTTGACAAAGCACTGATATTACCTGCATATAAATGAAAAGCAGAGCCAGCGATGAATTTTTTGGCATCGGCATCGTTTAAAACTGCAATGGGATATTCGGGCTTATCACAATTATGGTCGTAAATAATAATTTTAGTAGTAATATTTGCTGATTGAAATGCGGGACCCAAATAATTTTTGATAAAATCTGCTTGTTGCGTTGCGGTCATGTACATACTCGGATTATTACCGGGATGTAAAGGTTCATTTTGTGGAGTGATAGCATCAATGGTGATACCTTGCTCTTTCATTTTTTGAATGTATTTCACAAAATATTGTGCATAAACAGGGTAATATTGTGGTTTTAAACTGCCACCGATGGTACTGTTGTTGTCTTTCATCCAAACAGGTGGTGACCATGGACTTCCCATGATTTTTATATTCGGATTGATCAATAAAATGGATTTGAGTACCGGAATTAAATGGGTTATATCAGGTGCCAAAGAAAACTGTGTCAAATTCACATCAGTAGTTCCGTTTGGTAAATCATTGTAGGAAAAAGCAGCTTCATCTAAATCGGAAGCACCAATACTGATTCTCAAATAACTAATTGAAACGGCATTGGGAGTGAATCCGAATAATTCTTGCAATAATTCTTGTTTTTTTTCAGTATTTAATTGATTGATTACCTGTGCACTGCCTCCGGTAAGTGTAAATCCAAATCCGTCAATGGTTTGAAATGTTTGTGATGGATCAATTTCTATGGATGGATAATTGTTGTAGGTAGTTCCAAATGCCAAAATAGCATTTTGTTTTTGCAACTTAACCGATTGATTGGCTTTGGTCAACCAAAAATCAACTTCATTGGCAGCAGGAGGTTGATTGGGCGGATTTACAACAGTATCATTATTGGGTGAACACTTAAAAGATAGACTAATAAGTGTGAATAGAAGGATATAATAGGGATATTTTTGAATCGTTTTCATATCATTTATAACTAAGTTCAACATAAACAGGTAAATGGTCTGAGGGGTATTTTAAATCTTTAGAATCGCTTAAAATGGCGTATTTTTTTACTTTTAATGGATTATTTTTTGATATAAAAATATAGTCAATCAGTAAAGTAACGGGTTCATGGTGATTGAATCCGTTGAAAGTTCCCGAAGGTCCAAAAGGTTTTTCTTCAGAAATATCACGGCAATCGTTCATGGTATTTTTAAGTGCTATTATTCTATCAGTTGTCGGTTCTGAATTAAAATCGCCCATAAAAATAACCGGATAATTTTTGGTGTTTGCCGTTGCTATTTTGGATAAAATTAATTGGATGCTTTTAGTTCGGGCTTCTTCACCAATATGGTCTAAATGTGTGTTGAAAACCCAAAATTGTTTGTTGGTCTTTATATCTTTAAAAAGGGCATAAGTATAAACTCTGTTAAATGCGGCATCCCAGCCCTTTGAAATTATATGGGGCGTTTCTGAAAGCCAAAATGTTTGAGTTTCTTTCAGTTTAAATCGATTTTTTTTATAAATAATATTGGATGATTCTCCTTTTCCAATGCCATCTCTACCGATGCCAACTATGTTATATTGAGAAAGAGCCATTGCAATATCAACTACTTGATTTGGTGTAGCTTCTTGAATCCCCAAAACATCGGGCTCATAAAATTTTAATTGTGCTATAAAAAAATCTTTGAGATGATTCCAATCATTTTCGCCATCAACAGCCACATCCAGCCGAATGTTATAGGTCATCAATTTTAATGATTGAGCAGATGAAATCATACTCATCAGCATAAAAATCAATAAAAATAAATTTTTTCTCATTTTAATTTTACTTCGATTTTTGATAAATTCTCACATAATCAATTTGAAAGTCAACAGAAAAAAAAGTTTCATCGACTTCACCACCCCAATTTCCGCCCATCGCCAAATTTAAAATCAGGTAATAGGGTTTATCAAAAGGCCATCCTTCATTGGTAGTAACTTTTCCATCTTGTCCTTTTTGAGCTTCGTAAAATAATTTTTTATCAATATAAAACTTGATACTTTTTTGATCCCATTCTACCGCATACAAG
>JAUYUF010000288.1 GCA_030694835.1 Flavobacteriaceae bacterium
GCTGCCGACTTTATCGATTCTAATATTGATGTTGTAATTGGTGGTGGATTGAACCACTTTGATGTACGCAAAGATGGTCGGAAAATTACGGAGGAAATGCAAAAAAAAGGTTTTGCTTTTTTCAATAACTTGCCGAAAGATGCCTCACAATATAAAAAACTGCTTGTTTTAATTGATACAGTTCATCCGCCATCTATTTTAAAGGGTAGGGGAGATCTATTGTTAAATGGCACAAAATTGGCATTGCAATCACTCAGTAAAAACAAAAATGGCTTTTTCTTGATGGTTGAAGGATCTCAAATCGATTGGTCAGCCCACGATAACGATTCTGCTTCATTGATTAATGAAATGATTGATTTTGATAATGTTGTTGGAATGACAATGAAGTACGCAGATGACAACCCGGGAACGCTCGTAGTTATAACGGCAGATCATGAAACAGGGGGGTTAACTTTTGTTAGTAAAAAGAAAAGCAAAATTGTAAAGTTCCACTTTTCTTCGGATGATCATTCAGCCGTCGTAGTTCCTGTTTTTGCTTACGGAACAGGTGCTAAAAACTTCACCGGTTACTATGATAATACCGATATTTTTCACAAAATCTTGAAAACAGCTGGGATCAATAAATAAGCTTGAGAAAAAGGCTTTTTATATCCTCCGCATTTGCTTTTTTTGATTTTGGGTAAAGGATTTGACCAATTCTACTTTCTTGAAAACATTTGCAATATAGCCGTCGTGTATTCAAATGAATTAATAATAACACATTAATTATTAAGTATTTAGCCTCTATTTCCAGATGAATAATAGCAAAAAAAAAGCCCCTTTTTCGAGGGGCTTTTGGTGATTTGTCCGGGATTCGAACCCGGGACCCTTTGCTTAAAAGGCAAATGCTCTACCGGCTGAGCTAACAAATCATTCCGTTTTGGAGGTGCAAAAGTAGTTAAATTTCTTTTACTTGCAAGGATTTTTTCAAATTTTATTGTTACTCCAGCATTCCTTTTCCTTGCCTGATAATAAGTGGTTCATTTCCAGTACAATCAACAATTGTACTTGCTTGGTTCCCACCAAAGCCAGCATCTATAATAATGTCAACTTTGTCTTTGAATTTCTCGTAAATAATTTCCGGATCAGTGGTATATTCTAAAATTCTATCATCATCTAAAATAGAAGTGGTCATAATCGGATGTCCTAATTCTGAAACGATTAACTGCGAAATTGGCTCATTTGGGATACGGATACCAATGGTTTTCTTTTTTGATTGAAACAATTTTGGGATATTTCCATTCGCTTCGAGGATGAAAGTAAATGGTCCGGGCAAATTTCTTTTCATCAATTTAAAAATGTCATTGTTTATTGGTCGGGTAAAATCGGACAATAAACTCAAATTATTAAACACAAACGAGAAGTTCGCTTTTTCTTTCTTAATACCTTTAATTTTGGCAATACGATCTACGGCTTTACTTTGATGGATGCTTCCTCCAAGGCCATAAACGGTATCTGTTGGAAAAATTACCAATCCACCATCATTCAAACAATCAATAACCATTTGAATGTACCGTGGCGAAGGATTTTCAGGATAGATTTTAAGTAACATTTAGTTTCGACTTTTACAGCCGCTAAAATACACAAAAAAAGGCATAAAAAATGGGTAAGCTACTTATATCGCACCGCTCAACCATTTACCCTTGCTACATTCCTGTCCTGGGGGAGTTCAATAGGAGCTGGTCGTATAAGACTTACCCGCTGCAAAAGTACTAAATTTTGCATTGCTTGCAAAAAGATTCATTTCTTTTTTCTGAATTATATCAAATCATTTGGTAAGTTTGCAATTGAAGCAAGATAAATTACTCATTTGTACAAAAGAAAACACTTCTGGAGCATTGGAATCATTTCTGGTTTTTTATCCGGTCTGATTATGTTTTTAATATTTCTTAGCATTTTGCATTTTTCTAACGACTCCT
>JAUYUF010000292.1 GCA_030694835.1 Flavobacteriaceae bacterium
AAAAATCGCTGCTTTAAAAACTACTTGGCAGCCAGATAGTAATGCCACCTCTAAACAAGTTGGTTATATTCGCTATCGTTTTTCAATATCACAATAATTACTCATGAATTATCAAGAAACACTTGATTGGATGTTTGAGCAGTTACCCATGTTTCAACGTGTTGGAGCAGTAGCATTCAAAAAAGATTTAACCAACACTATTGCGTTAGCCAATCATTTAAGGAATCCACAAACTCAATTTAAATCCATCCATGTTGGAGGAACCAACGGAAAAGGATCAACAAGTCATATGTTGGCATCCATTCTGATGGAAGCTGGATTTAAAGTTGGTTTGTATACTTCGCCACACTTAAAAGATTTTAGAGAACGCATCCGAATTAATGGAGAAATGATTTCTGAATTAGAAGTTATAAACTTCATTGAAGAAAATAAAGAATTTTTAGAATACCAAAAACTGTCATTTTTTGAAATGACGGTCGGAATGGCATTCGATTGTTTTTCAAAACATCAAGTTGATTATGCTGTTATCGAAGTTGGACTTGGCGGACGTTTAGATTCAACCAATATTATTACTCCAATAATTTCTGTAATTACCAATATCGGGTATGATCATATGCAATTTTTGGGTGAAACTTTGCCTGAAATTGCTGGCGAAAAAGCCGGAATAATTAAATATAATATTCCAGTGGTAATTGGTGAAAGACAAGAAGAAGTCGAAGAGGTATTTGTTAAAAAAGCCAAAGAAATGAATGCTGATATAGTTTTTGCTGATGATCTAAAAACTACTTATCAAACAGCTTTAAAAGGAAATTATCAGATTAAAAACGTTCAAACAGTGGTTCAAACAGTTCAAATATTAAAAGATAGAGAAGTTAAAATTTCTGAAGATCATTTAAAAAACGGACTTTTAAACGTGATTAAAAATACAAGTTTGATGGGTCGCTGGCAAATATTACAAGAAAATCCAAAAATTATTTGCGATACTGCTCATAATAAAGAAGGATTAACCTATGTCTTAAATCAACTACAAGAAGAAAAATTTGACAAATTACACATCGTTTTAGGAATGGTAAATGATAAAGAATTATCAAAAATTTTACCGATGTTTCCTAAAAAAGCACTTTATTATTTTTGTAAACCTAATATTCCTAGGGGATTAGATCCAACTATTCTTCAACAAGAAGCAATTAAAATTGGATTAAACGGAAATATCTTCTTTTCTGTAGAAAATGCGCTAGCAAATGCAGAAAAAAATGCAAATAAATCGGATTTAATTTTTGTTGGTGGTAGTACATTTGTAGTTGCAGAAATACCATCACTATAGATTCTTCTTATTAAATTTAAAAAAAACAATTACAAAATCTATTAACTTATCTTGCGTTAAGTAACATATGTTACTAGATTAGCAATATTACTACCTCTATATTATCAAAAATAAAAATATGTATATATAATTTTGATAATAATTAAATCACAAGTATAATTGATTCTCCCTTCTAAATAAATTTATATCGTCCAAGGCTTTCAGTAAGAATTGGATTGCATACTAGATTATAGAAAAATTAATACTAACCAAAACACCTATTTTATGAAAACAACAAAAAACTTATTAAGTTTGATGCTAGTTATTTTAGTATTTGCATCTAACATTTCATTTGCGCAAGAAAGTGAGCAAAAACCAGTATTTATTACTATTACAAAGATGCATTTTAATTTAAAAGCTGATGGCAAAGATTGGCTAAAAACAGAAAAAGAATTTTTTGATAAAGTTACTAGTCAAAATGAATTGGTAGTTGCTTCTCATGTTATTACTCATTTATATACAGCAGATAATTCGGAAGTAGAATTTGTTTATGTGTATAATTCTTGGGGAGATATAGAGAAGGCAAGTGAAGTAAATAATAAGTTGATTGAAAAGAATTTTCCTGATGAAGCTAAAAGAAAAGCATTTTTTGATAAACAATCTAGCTATTATACCAAAAAACATTCTGATGAAATATATCAATCAATGTCTTTTGCAAAACAACCAGCTACTAAAGTAAGCAAACCTCAAATAATATACATAAGAAAAAGCCAGATGGCTTTAAATGGAGAAGGTAAGGGCTATAATGATTTCGCGAAAAATGTCATACACAAAAATCCGTTAGTTAAAGCATACTATCCACATCGTCATTTATGGGGTTCCGATAGTAGAGATTTTATAGAGGTTTTTGTGTTTGATTCACTTGCAGATCTAGAAAAGAGTGCAGATAAAAACCAGGAATTAGCAAATATATCTTGGCCTGATGAGGCTAAAAGAAAAGAATTTTTTGAAGGAATGAATAAATTATTTACAGGCAAACATGCTGATTATATATTTCAAAGTGTTCCTGAATTGAATAAATAAAACTTCTTATTAGTTAATTGCCTGAAAAACTCCACATTATTTTAAGTGGAGTTTTTTTGTATAAATTTTTTAAAGAGTCAAAATAAATTCTGTTTTAAGAACTTAAAAAATAAAATAAAAAAATGAAGAAATATAATCGAAAAAAGTTTTGAAATATAAAAAACTCACTTATATTTGCACACTCAATCGGGCAATTAGCTCAGCTGGTTCAGAGCACCTCGTTTACACCGAGGGGGTCGGGGGTTCGAACCCCTCATTGCCCACCAAA
>JAUYUF010000317.1 GCA_030694835.1 Flavobacteriaceae bacterium
TCCTCCTCTTTTTTCAATGCCTCCTCTACCGTTTTATTGACGTATTCAGCCGGGTTGTGTCCCCTTCGTATCATTCTTTCATGTAAATCTGTACGTATGTATACATTACAACCCATCAGTCAGAACTCCTGAGAATAATAAGAAGAATAATAAGCATGCAGTTATTTATATTTTTGGGTAAATCTCCATCCGTATCCGGAGATAGCTATGGTTCTGGATCAAAAATATCTGTCATTATATCAATACATATACTACCTGGACTGATGCTGAACCTGTTGCACTGCAATTACAGATTAACGGATTTCCCGGTGAGGTTTGAAATAGATATATCGGATAGTATGCAGTTCTCTGATAATTTATAGGCACCGTGCTGCCACTGATCGCATTCAGTATCTTTTCACTTATCTGAGTTCCTCCGATACCGTCTCTCAGATATACAATCGGTCCATTTATGCTAGTTGATACTGCAAAAGATAATACTCTTATTTTCCTTCCAGGTACTTCCGCAACTACAGGGGTCGCCTGATCTCCAACCTCTGTAGGATCATAATCTATCGCTTTTGACAGTACGGCGAATGTATTCGCGTTACTTTTATAATTCGTCTCGAAATCAGTCTGATCTGAACTTGGAGGTGTTGTCTTATCTACATGGCAAACATACTGGTTAAATGAATCATTTATATATATTAAATAACTGTAATCAGCTTCAATGTACTGGATATTTAAATAAAAGATTATACTGCATATATTTTTGAACTCAGTCCACTTCAGTTTCAGTTCCATGATGATCGTTTGTCCTATCTTTGATTCTATTCCGCCAATCTATCAAACCCATAAGCTATACAGTCGAACTGATCCACGCCAGTGCAGTTATCTCGAACTGTAAGGGTTATTGTCTGTGTTGAACTCTGGTCTAACTTTATTCCGTAAGGAGGCAACATTTTAGTTAAGTCAAGAACAGGAATTACACCCTCAGAAAGACCAAATACATTACTTGCAATGAATGCATTGGTCGTAGCTCCAAATGCAGGTTGTCCGGAACATAACCTTACAAAATCCCAGTTCGATTTCAGAGCATTATGGATTGTGACAATTTCTCCCAGTCTGTTATAGTACAGGAAGCATCCATTAGTGAGTGCTGCCAGATTTCCAAAAGTATTGAGCGAAGCTCCTGCATCAGCAATAATAAACGATAATTGTGTAATATATCTATCAGCAGTATTTGAGGCAGAGATAGAGAAATCAACGTTCGTAACTGAGCCATTCACTCGCATATCAGTAGCTCCAGCGGAACTTGTCAGGTAACCACGGAATATTTTGTTTTTCTGAACGCCTATTGGCGGACTGGTGTTTACGGATACGACCAGACCGCTCTGGTCATCTACAATTGCCCGTCTCTCTGTTCCTGTCCCATCAATGATACGTAAATCAAGCATCTACAATTCCGCATAGAATAAAGAAAGGGTTATTCTCAATGCTATGGCGCCAGTCACGGCGTATAATGATAATACTCCATTTTGTCCGATAATT
>JAUYUF010000106.1 GCA_030694835.1 Flavobacteriaceae bacterium
TTTTTTAGTTGATTTAATAGATTTGGCCAAAATTCATATTTTACAAAAATGGCTATTTCTGGATGAACAAGTTCAATAAATTTTCGAACATTTTTATTGGTATCCAAAGGCAAATAAATAATCGCATCTGCTCGTTCATAATTTTTACGTACTTCAAAACCTGAAGGAGAAAAAAAAGACAATACAATTTTGTGTATGGGATATAATTGCTTAATTTTTTCGATTACAGGTCTTCCTTGTTCAAATTCACCTAGGGATGCACAATGAAACCAAATTACTTTATCATCTGGTCTAATTTTCTCTTTTAAGATTAAAAAAGTTCGATTACGCCCATCAACAAATAATTTTAATTTACCGTTAAATGGAGTCATCAATTTAATTAAAACCGAAACTAAAGTAATTAATAAATTATATAGTATTGACATAAATCAAATGTACAGATTTTAAATAAAAAAACTCCCAAACTAAAGTTTGAGAGTTTTAAAAAGATAAAATTCTATTTATTATGATTCGAATGGTTCAATTGAAACATACGATCTATTGTTTACTTTCTTTTGGAACTTAACAAGTCCATCAACTTTAGCATGTAATGTATGGTCTTTCCCCATGTATACATTTTCACCTGGATGATGAGTTGTACCACGTTGACGCACTATAATATTACCAGCAATAGCTGCTTGTCCACCAAAAATTTTCACTCCTAATCTCTTTGATTCTGATTCTCTACCGTTCTTAGAACTACCGACACCTTTCTTATGAGCCATGATTTAAAATTTTTACAGTTAATAATTATTTGGTTTCTTCTTTAGATTTTTTAGCAGCTGGTTTCTTTGCGGCAGGTTTTTTTGCTGCTTTTTCAACTTCTACTACTTCTTCCACTTTTTTAGGAGCTGCTTTTTTAGTAGAAACTACTTCTTTCTTTTCACTTCCATTAGCAGAGATTCCTTCAATTTGGATTTCAGTTAAATACTGACGATGTCCGTTTTTAACTTTGTATCCTTTTCTACGTTTTTTCTTAAAAACGATTACTTTGTCACCCTTAAGGTGCTCTAAGATTTTGGCTGAAATTTCAGCACCTTCTATAGCTGGGGCGCCAATAGTTACTGCACCGTTATCATCAATCAAAAGCACTTTATCAAAAGAAATTTTTGATCCTGCTTCTGCCTGCAAACGATGTACGTAAACTTTCTGGTCTTTGGTAACTTTAAACTGTTGCCCTGCTATCTCTACAATTGCGTACATATGTTTATGTTGTATTTATTTAAAAATGAGTGCAAATATAAGACAATTTCATCAAAAACCAAAACACTTAGTGTAAATGTTAAATAAGTATTAATTAGTATTGTGAAGATATTATTTAAATATAAATTACTAATTTTGAGACAATCATTAAATCATTCTTAATTTTAAAAAAAAATTTATGAAAAAATCTATCATTTTCGCATTTTTATTGTTTTTAGCAATAACAAATGTTGAAGCACAAAAAGTAACCTATCAAGAATACGATTTAGACAACGGCATGCACGTTGTTCTACATCAAGACAACACTGCGCCGGTTGTTACCGTTTCTGTAATGTATCATGTTGGCGCGAAAGATGAAAATCCGGAAAGAACAGGATTTGCTCATTTTTTTGAACATTTATTATTTGAAGGAACCAATAATATTCCACGAGGAGAATGGTTTAAAATAGTAACTTCTAACGGAGGAACTAATAATGCTAATACTACTCAAGACAGAACTTATTACTATGAAGTTTTCCCTTCTAACAATTTAGAATTAGGATTATGGATGGAGTCTGAACGCCTTTTACACCCTGTAATCAATCAAATAGGTGTAGACACTCAAAATGAAGTTGTTAAAGAAGAAAAAAGATTAAGAGTTGATAATTCTCCATACGGTCAATGGACTGGAGAAGTTTTTAAAAATTTGTTTAAAAATCACCCATATAAATGGACTGTTATTGGTTCTATGGATCATCTTGATGCTGCAACTTTAGAGGAATTTCAAGCATTTAACAAAAAATTCTATGTTCCAAACAACGCTGTTTTAGTTGTTGCTGGAGATTTAGATATTGCCAAAACTAAAAAAATGATTCAAGATTACTTTGGCCCAATTCCTAGAGGAGAAAATGTTGTTAGATCTAAAACTATAGAAAATTCAATAACTGAAGAGATAAAAGCGACTTATAACGATCCAAATATTCAAATTCCAGCAGTTTTTACGGTTTATAGAACTCCATCAATGACTACAAGAGACGCTCGAGTTTTGGATATGATTTCTACAATTTTAAGCGATGGAAAAAGCTCAAGATTATACAAAAAACTAGTTGATGAAAAGAAAAAAGCATTGCAAATTGCTGCATTTAATTATTCATTAGAAGATTATGGTGCCTATATTGTGTTAGCACTTCCTTTAGGTGAAAATACTTTACCAGATTTAGTGGCAGAAATGGATGAAGAAGTTGTAAAACTTCAAACAGAATTAATATCAGAAAAGGAACTTCAAAAATTACGCAACAAATTTGAAAATCAGTTTGTAAACTCTAATTCAAGTGTTGAGGGGATTGCCAATTCATTAGCTAATTATTATATGTTGTATAAGGATATAAGTCTAATTAATAATGAAATAGATATCTATAACTCTATCACAAGAGAAGAAATTAAAGATGTTGCCAATAAATATTTGAATCCAAACCAACGTTTGGTTTTAGATTATCTGCCAAAAAAATAATTAATCGAATTAAAATTATATAAATGAAAACTAAAATAATTTCACTCATCATATTATTTCTGTTATCAATTTCGGTAACAGCACAAATAGACAGAAGTCAACAACCTAAATCAGGACCGGCTCCTAAAATAAATCTTGGCAAACCTCAAACATTTGAATTAAAAAATGGTTTAAAAGTATTAGTTGTAGAAAACCATAAACTTCCAAGAGTATCTGCCTCATTAACAATTGATAATCCACCAATTTTTGAAGGTGAAAAAGCAGGAACAACAAGTTTAACTGGAAGTTTATTGGGATCAGGTTCTAAAAAACTATCTAAAAATGCTTTTAATGAAGAGGTAGATTATTTAGGTGCAAGAATTTTCTTTTCTAGCCAAGGAGCTGGATTAAATTCTTTAACTAGATATTTTCCTAGAGTTTTAGAATTAATGGCAGACGCTGCATTAAATCCGGTATTTACCCAAGAAGAATTTGACAAAGAGCGCAACAAACTATTAGACGGAATAAAATCTAATGAAAAAAGTGTTGCAGCAATTGCTGGGAGAGTTCAAAACGTTGTAACCTATGGGAAAAATCATGCTTACGGTGAATTTGTTTCACAAGAAACAGCCAATAAAGTGAGTTTAGAAGACGTAACAAACTTTTATAACACTTATTATAAACCAAACAATGCGTACTTAGTTATTGTTGGAGATGTCAATTTTAAGGAAGTTAAAAAACTTGTAACAAAACATTTCAATAACTGGGGAAAAGGAAATGTTGCTACCGCAAATCTACCTGAAGTTTCTAATGTTGCTAAAACAGAAATCAATTTTGTTGATATGCCAAATGCTGTACAATCAGAAGTTGCAGCGATAAACACTTTACAATTAAAAATGGGCGATCCAGATTATCACGCTGTGTTATTGGCCAATCAAATATTAGGCGGTGATTTTAACAGTTATTTAAATATGAATTTAAGAGAAGCTCATGGCTATACTTATGGCGCTAGATCAAGAGTTAATGATGATAAATATATCGGTTCATTTAAAGCATCAACAAGTGTTAGAAATATGGTTACCGACAGCACTGTTGTTGAAATCATTAAGGAAATTAAAAAAATTAGAACAGAAAATGTTACTGAAGAAGCTTTAAAAAATGTAAAAGCTGGTTATGTAGGTAAATTTGTAATGGCACTTGAGCAACCTGCAACCATTGCTCGTTATGCCCTTAATATTAAAGTAAATAATTTACCAGAAAATTTTTACGAAACATATTTAGAGAAAATAAATGCAGTTACTATTGAAGACATCAAGCGCGTTGCTCAAAAATATTTTAATATTGACAACGCTAGAATTGTTATAGCTGGTAAAGCAGTTGATGTTATACCAAATCTTGAAAAAGCTGGTTATAAAATCAATTATTTTGACATCTATGGAAACCCAACTACTAAGCCAGAGCTTTCAAAACCAATTCCCGCAGGAGTAACTATTAACACTGTTTTTGATAATTATTTTAAAGCTATTGGTGGAAAAGATAAAACAAATACTGTTAAAAGCACACTTTCAATATCTGAAGCTAGTTTACAAGGAATGACTTTAGAAATGACAACCAAACAAATGGCATCCAATAAATATACTACTTCAATGTCTATGATGGGTAATATAATGTCTCAACAAGTATTTGATGGCGAAAAAGGTTATGTAGCTCAAATGGGGCAGAAAAAACCACTTGAAGGAGAATTATTAGAAAAAATGAAAACATCTTCTTTTCCTTTTGCAGAAAATGGTTATTTAAACAAAGCAACTCTTTTAAAAATAGAACCGATTGATGGAAAAGATGCTTATGTTATAAAAATTGGTAACGATACAACTGTTTTTTATGATGTTGTTTCGGGACTAAAAACTGGCGAAAGTATTACTCAAAAAGCACCAAACGGACAAGAGATGACTCAAACTGTGAAATATCAAGATTACAAAGAAGTTGCAGGAGTTAAATTTCCACACACAATTAAAATGACTATGGGGCCACAACAAATTGACTTTAAAGTGAAAGAATTAAAAGTTAATGAAGGAGTAACTGCTACAGATTTTCAATAATAAAAAAGAATTAAAGTAATTTTTAAAAAGGCATCACATTAATTGTGATGCTTTTTTTATCCTTTTTTGTTTGCTACATAAACTCCACTTAAAATAATAGACGCTGCAATAAATTGTACTGTTTCAAATTTTTCGCCATCAGCAATTCCCCACATCACTGCAACTATTGGAATTAAATAAGTTACCGATGAAGAAAATACAGGTGATGAAATTTGAATTAATTTATTGAAAAACACTTTAGCAAAGGCTGTTCCTGCAATTGCTAAAATTATTACATACCCAAATGATGCAGTAGTTTTATCATTTAATTCAAAAGTTGTAAAAAATCCAGTAAAAATTAAAACAATCAGCGCCGGAATAATTAATAATAAGAAGTTTCCAGTAGTAATACTTAAGGCGTCTAAATCATTTAAATGTTTTTTTATAATGTTAACATTAAATGAATACCCTAATGTAGAGGCAATTGCCAATAATGCATACCAATAATTTTGATCAGGATTTAACTCTGAACCTTTAAATATCAATAATCCTGTTCCAATAAACCCAATTATAATTCCATATAATTGATTTCGAACGAAAGTAAAACCAAAAATTAAAGCACCTATAATAATAGTAAATAGCGGTAAAAGGGAATTTAAAATTGAAGCTACTGAGCTGTCAATTCCTGTAATTGCATAAGCATACATAAATGCTGGAAAAAAAGATCCTAATAAGGCGGTCATTAAGATATATTTCCACTGATGTCTTTCTATCTTAAGAATGCTTTTAGCTCCTATTGCTAATAAGAATATTGCTGTAATTAAAATTCTAAAAGCTCCAACCTGAAAAGGAGTAAATCCTATTAAAGCTTTTTTAATCAGTATAAATGAACTTCCCCAAATTAGGGAAAGTATTATAAGAATAAACCAACGTGTTTTACTATTATTCATGCTCTATTTTAAGAATGCAAAGTTCTAATAAATTAAGAAATTACTCTTATTTATAACTATTTTTTTACTTATTGAACTAATTAATTAACCTTCAATTAGTTCAATAATTTCTTAAATAGTTTTTTTTATTAATTATTTGTTAAAATTTCATCAATATTATTTGGTAATTAAATAATTTTATCAATATCTTTGTCACCTTAATTAAAGAATTTAAATTTTTAAAAGATGAAATTATTAAACGGATTATTAGTTGTTGCTTTTGTTAGCATGTTAGCTATCTCTTGTAAAGATGCTAAACCAGCTGAAGAAGTTGTAGAAGAAGCTCCTGCTGTAGAAGAAGTAGCTGTTGACACAACTGTTGTAGCTGACACTGTTGCTGTTGCTGAAGAAGTAGTAGCTCAGTAATTTTGATTTTTGGCGATTAAATCGCTAAACAAATCAAAATCAAAAAATTAAAGCCACGCTAAGCGTGGCTTTTTTATTATTTAAAAGTTTAATTTTTCCATTTAAAAGTTTCAATTAAATGTATAATATCCTTTTCGATATAGCGAACAGCTGGAATTATTGAATCATAATGAGGTTTAGAGTAAAAATAAAGTGCTCCTGTTACTACGTTTTTAGAACTATCTGCTACATTAAACTGTATGTTTGAAGCAGAATTTCCTTCAACAAAAAATATTTTACTATACACTTTTTCATCAGGGTTTTCAAAAGATTGAGAATTTATGGCGTCTGCTTTAACAGTGTGTTCAAAAGTTAATTTTTCAACTTCCTTCAAAATCTCATCAATATTGTTATTAACAGGTCTGTATGTAATATATATTTTAGCTTTTAAATCTTTATAATTTAATTCCATCCAACAATTATTTTTATACGTTATTGTTGCTAATTCAGATTTTTCAAACTCAAAATTACAATTACTTTGAATTAATTTATATTGAGCTTTAGGATATTCTAACTTTAAATAACCTTTAGGTTTTGGTAATACTTCGTCTTTACATGATATAAAAACGACTGAAAACAAAACGATTAAAACAATTGTGAATTTAAAATTTAACATTTAATAGATTGTGTTATTAAGAAATTTATTCAACGATATCTAAAATGGTGACTTTTATTTGTTTGATTCGTTTTCGATCTAATAATTCAACTTTAAATTTAAGATTAGAAAAAGTTATTTCTTCATTTTTACGTAAAAATCTACCTGTAATTTCTAATATAAAACCAGCCAAAGTTTCCGATTCGCCTTTAAATTCTTCAAAATTATCTTCGTCTAAATCTAATACTTTATAGAAATCTTTTAGATTTGTTTTGCCATCAAACAAATAATTATATTTATCAATTTTGGTATAAAACAAATCCTCATCATCAAATTCATCGCTTATATCACCAACAATTTCTTCTATAATATCTTCTAAAGTGATAATTCCACTTGTTCCGCCATATTCATCCACAACAACTGCAAAATGAATTTTCTTTTCTTGAAACTCTAACAACAAATCATCTAACTTTTTGTTTTCTGGAACAAAAAATGGTTTCCGTATTAATTGTTTCCAATCATAATCTTCTTCATTTAAATATGGCAAAATATCTTTAGCATATAGAACTCCGATAATATTATCGATATTTTCGCCGTAAACTGGATTTCTAGAAAACCCATTCTCAATTATTTTTTCAATAATTTCTTTAAAAGTGCAACTTTCAGAAAAAGCAATTATATCCATTCTTGGTTTCATTACTTGACTGGTGTCTGTATTTCCAAAATTGATGATTCCTTCTAAAATTTTTTGTTCTTCTTTTGTTGTTGCATTATCTGATGTTAATTCTAAAGCTCTAGATAGCTTTTCTACCGATAGATATCCTTTCTTTTTAGCTAGCTTCTTCTCTATTACAGAAGTTAAATTAATCATTGGAGAAGTAATTGGAGAAAGTAAAAAATTAAGTGGCTGCATCGAAATTGATATAAACGAAGCAAATTTTAATGCATTTCTACTTGCAAATATTTTCGGAATAACTTCTCCAAATAACAAAATTAGAAAGGTTATTAAAATTACTTCTATTAAAAATCTTATAATATAAATTTCGATTCCTTTGAAAAAAAACTCACTTATACTTGCAAAAAGAAGTACAATTAATATATTAACAAAGTTATTAGATATTAGAATAGTTGCTAATAGCTTTTGAGGATTTTGCAATAATTTTGTTACCCTACGAATTTGATTGTTTTTAGAGTTTTCATCTAAATCAGTTGATTTAAGCGAAAAAAAGGCTACTTCGGCTCCAGAAATAAGTGCTGAAAAAACCAATAAAATCATTATTGAAATAATTGACCAGATCAATGCCCAATTGATTTCATTTAAGTTTTCAAATAAAGATTTAAATGAGTCTGTATCCAAATTTTATATATTAGATTTAGAATGGTAAATCATCTTCTTGTTCACCGTTCGTATCAGGATTTTCTGATAGCATTGTTGGATTTTGAGCAGCTGATTTAACCGAAGCTGGTAAAGAACCGTCTTCTGGTCCTTTTTTAGTAGATAAAAACATCATTTCACCCACTTGAATTTCTGTAGTATATCTCTTAATTCCGTCTTGCTCGTATTCTCGAGTTTTAATCTTTCCTTCACAATATACTTTATCACCTTTGCTCAAATATTTTTCACAAATTTCAGCTAATTTATTTCTAACCACAATATTATGCCAATCAGTAGTTGTTACTTTTTCGCCTGTTTGTTTGTTGGTATAACTCTCATTTGTAGCTATTGGAAATCTCCCAATACAGTTTCCTCCTTCAAAATAATGTGTTTTTACTTCATCTCCCAAGTGACCTATTAACATCACTTTATTTAACGTTTTTGCCATAATTTATTTCTTTTCTCAAATGTAAGGAAAAATCAATCAAATTTAAATTGTTTCAAAAAATTAGCAATTAGAATTGGAACTGGGAACTCATTAATTTTTTGCCAATCAGTATTTAAGTGCTCATTATTTGGCGTTTTTATAATCCAAAATTTCGTCAGCAAATTGCGATGTGTTAATTTATGCCGAATAGGAATATCATTATATAATTGAATACTTATTTCTGATTTCTTAAAAATTGAAATAAATAATGGCTGTAAAATAAATTCATCTTCATCTATTTCCTCGGGACTTTCAATAAGTGGAAATTGATATAAATGCTTCCAAATACCTTTACCATTTCTTTTTTCTAAAACAAGTTTATTATCGTCAGATACAACTACTATGTAGTTTAAATGAATTGTTACAATTTTAACTTTATTCTCTTTTACAGGTAAAAATTTTTGATTGTTGTTTTTTAATGCTAAACAACCATCATTTATAACACATTTTTCACAAGATGGATTTTGAGGTTTACAAACAGTTGCGCCTAATTCCATTACGGCCTGATTATAGTCCCCTGGACTTTCAATCGAAATTAATTCTTGTGCTAATTCTTTAAATTCTACAATTCCTTTGGATGAATTTACAGGAGTTTCGATATTAAAATATCTTGATAAAACACGATAAACATTACCATCTACAACTGCTTTTGGTTCATTAAAACAAATACTTGAGATGGCAGCAGCTGTATAATCTCCAATTCCTTTCAATTTTAATAATTCTTTATATGTATTTGGAAATTCTCCATTTAACTCATTTACAACATATTTAGCAGTAAAATGTAAATTTCTGGCACGTGAATAATAACCCAATCCTTGCCATAATTTTAAAACTGTATTTTCATCGGCACTTGCCAAATCTTGAAGTTTTGGAAAAGTCTGAATAAACTTATAAAAGTATGGTAATGCTTGATCAACCCGAGTTTGTTGTAACATTATTTCTGACAACCAAACATAATATGGAATTGACTCTTCACGCCAAGGTAAATCTCTTTTATTTTGTAAATACCACGTAATTAATTTGTTAGAAAATTCCATATTAAGTTTAAAAGGCAAAAATAGGTTATTTATGTAATTAAATTTTAACTAATTAGCTTTTAGTAATAGATTATTTATGTTATATTTGCACCTCAAAATTTAAACATAAAAACTTAAATATATTTTAAAATGACAAAAGCGGATATCGTATCAAAAATTTCAGATAAATCTGGAATAGAAAAAGCAGATGTTTTGGCAACAGTAGAAGCCTTCATGAATGAAGTAAAAACTGCTTTAGAAAATGGTGACAATGTTTATTTAAGAGGGTTTGGTAGCTTTATTATTAAAGAAAGAGCTGAAAAAACTGGAAGAAATATTTCAAAAAACACTACTATTAAAATTCCAGCACACAACATTCCATCATTTAAACCTTCTAAAGTTTTTGTAGAGGGTGTGAAAAATAAGGTAGCAGTTAAATAGTTAATTGCTTAAAGTTTAACCTAAAAAAATATTATAATTATGCCAAGTGGTAAAAAAAGAAAGAGAACAAAGATCTCTACTCACAAACGCAAGAAAAGATCTAGACAAAACAGGCATAAAAAGAAAAAGTAAGCTAGTCTTACTTTTTCTTTTAAATTAACGTTCATTGAAAAATGATTTTGTTTAACCACAAAATCTAACGGGTTAACCCCCAAGTTTACATTATCAACCCATCTATACAATTCGTATAGGTATTAAATAAATTCAGAATGAAAACAGAATTAATTATTAGATCTAATTCATCTGATATCGATTTCGCCTTGCTTAAAGATGGAAAATTAATGGAGTTAGATAAAGAAACCAATGATAATAAATTTTCTGTAGGAGATGTATTTTTAGCCAAAACTGGAAAAATTCTTCAAGGATTAAATGCTGCCTTTGTTAATGTAGGATATGAAAAAGACGGTTTTCTACATTATCATGACTTAGGTCCGCAAACTTTATCATTATCTAATTTTATTAAATCCGTAAGCTCGGGTAAAACAAAAGATTTCACTTTAAAAAATTTTCGCAATGAAAAAGACATCGAAAAAGATGGAAACATTGTGGATGTTGCAAAAACTGGTCAAAACATATTAGTTCAGGTTGTTAAAGAGCCTATTTCAACAAAAGGACCTCGCTTAAGTTCAGAATTGTCAATTGCCGGAAGGCATTTAGTGTTAGTTCCTTTTTCAGATAGAGTTTCAGTTTCACAAAAAATTGAAAGTCCAGAGGAGAAAGAAAGACTTAAAAGATTGGCAAAAAGTATTAAACCAAAAGGATTTGGTTTAATTATTAGAACTGTAGCTGAGGGTAAAAAAGTAGCAGAACTCGATAAAGATTTAGAGAATTCTTTAAACAGATGGTATGCTTTATGTAAAAAAATTAAAACAGCTCAACCACCAACTAAAATATTAAGTGAACTCAATAGAGCATCCTCTATATTAAGAGATGTTTTTAACGAGTCATTTACAAATATTGTTACAGATGATGAGACACTTTATCTTGAAATTATAGAGTATATCCAAGAAATTGCACCTCATAAAGAGAATATTGTGCAGCTCTATAATTCTGAAATTCCAATATTTGAAAAATATGGCATTGAGCGACAAATTAAAACAGCTTTCGGAAAGACTGTTTCAATGAGTAAAGGTGCTTATTTAGTAATTGAACATACTGAAGCGCTTCATGTAATTGATGTAAATAGTGGCAATAGATCAAACAAAGCTGATTCACAAGCCGATACTGCTTTACAAGTTAATATGATTGCTGCTTCTGAAATAGCGCGTCAATTACAATTAAGAGATATGGGCGGAATTATTGTTGTCGATTTTATTGACATGCATGATCCAGAACATAGAAGATTACTATATGAACATCTTAAATCAGAAATGGAATTTGATAGAACAAAACACAAAATACTTCCTCCGAGTAAATTTGGTTTAATTCAAATTACCAGACAGCGTGTAAGACCAGAAATGAATATTAAAACAAGAGAACCAAATCCAAATATAGATGGAGAAGTAGAGGCTCCAATTGTTTTAATCGACAAAATTGAACATGAACTTGAAAAAATAATTGCCAAAAATGGATTGCAAAACATTACTTTAAATGTTCATCCATTTGTTGGAGCTTTTATTACAAAAGGATTTCCGTCTATCCAACATAAATGGTTCATAAAACATAAAAAGTGGATTAAAGTTTTACCAAGAGATGCCTTTATGTATTTACAATTCGAATTTAAATTTGATAGTAAGTAAGGCTTAAAATTTTTATCTTAAAAATCCCAATACTAGTTAGTATTGGGATTTTTTTTTAAAACCAAAAACCTAAATTAAAATACCAATGATTATAATCTGTTTTAGGCGACCAAGAATAAGTAAATTCAATTGGACCAATAAAAGTATCTAGCCCATACCCTAAAGCATACCCAAATTTAGTGTTTTCAAATATTTTAGGATCTTTTAACACATTTTTTTCAACTCGAGCAGCATTTGTAGTAAATGTTAAATAGTTTTTGGCAAAAATTTCTTGTCTCAATTTAATGGTAGATTTAAGAAATGTTCTATCACTTAAATCAGCAAAATCATATCCAAAAAAAGGAACAAAAGTATTGATAAAGTTATCTCCATATCCTCCTAGATGAAATTCTAAAACTCTATTATTAACTTCTTCAAAAGTAAATCCTGCTTCTGTTATAAATTGCAATGTAAATTTATCATAGATGGTATGGGCATATTCAATTTTTCCCATTACCTGAGCAAACGGTTTAAAATCAAATGAGTTTTTTGTGGCTGCTAAATACCATCGATAATCTCCAATGAAATAAAACCCTTCTTTTGGAAAATATTTATTGTCAAATGAATCATATTTTAGATAAGAAATAAAGTTTAGGTAATGATTTTTATCAAATGAAAGTTCGTTGGCTAAAGGATTATCTATTATTGTTTCTGTAAATGCATTAATATATTTATGTTCTAGACCTATTCCTAGAGCAAATTTCCTGCTATAAACGGTTTGTACATAGAATTGATTTGTAAAATCTCTATAGTTTACATTAATTTTATTAACCCTATCATCATCTGTAAAACGAATATTAGAATTAAAACTATTAAATCTAGATTTAAATCCAACACTCCAATTAAATCCATTATCAACAAAATAATTTAAATTATAGCGAATATTATCACCAATTATTAGATCAGTTGATAGCATATCATTTTTTAAAAATAAATTTTTAGTAGTGATATTTAATAGTACTGAAGATTTAAATAGTTCATCATAATGAACTGATGCTTGCGCTATAGTTTTGACTTCATTTTCTTTCAACTTTAATTTAATAATATAACCCTCATTAAATGGAACTAATCGATATGAAATGTTATGAAAATTACCGGTTGCTGTTAGATTGTCAACTCCATCAATAAATTTATTAAATGGCACTTCTTTATTAGAATTAATTTTTAATTTATTTAAAACATAGTCTCTGGTATAAGATTTATTTCCTTCAATTTCAATATTTTCACACAAAAAAGTACTGGGTAATTCAATTCTCTTATTGCTAGTTTTAGGCTCCTTAATTTGTTGATCTGCTATTTTTATCAAATCATTAAATTGTAATCGAGCAGTTCTTTCTCCTTCGCGTATTATTTCATCTAAATTATCAAAAGAAACAACATTATAATTAGCAAGGTTTGGCTTTAAATAGATATTAACTAACTTGATTTCTTCAATATTGACTTTATCCATAGAAAACCCAACAACTTGATTCATAACTTTAATAACATTATCCACATCATCACTTTTATGTAAATTTCCTTGTACATCAACACCAATTATTATATCAGCCCCCATTGCTATTACTTCTTTAACAGGAAAATTATTAGCAATTCCACCATCTAACAGTACTTTTCCATCAATTTCAACTGGTTCAAAAAGTGTAGGAAATGCGCTACTGGCCCTCAAAGCTTCGGGTAAAAAACCTTTATTTAAAAGCACTTGTTCACCCGTTTCAAGATCGGTTCCAATACAAAGAAAAGGTATTGGTAATTTGTTAAAATCTTCAATTGAAGTAACATGTTGTGTTAACAATGATAATTTGTTTAAAGCACTTTGACCTTTAGCCAACGCAATGGGTAGTGAAACTTTTTTATTTCTAACTGGCAGCGAAATGATATAACGTTCTCCATTTTCTTTTTCAAAAAAAGGCTTAGCTTTTCTAGGTACTTCTTCTTGTAAAATTTTATTAAATTCTAATATCCTAATTATTGAATCCAATTCTTTGGCATTATATCCAGAAGCATATAACCCGCCAATCAATGCTCCCATACTTGTTCCTCCAATAAAATCTACTCTTACTCCTGCTTCCTCTAATACTTTTAAAACACCAACATGAGCAAATCCTTTTGCACCACCTCCGCTCAAAACCAATCCAACTTTTAAGTCTTTTCTAATAGTGTCATTTTGTGAAAAAACAGTAAAAGCAACGAAAAACATTAATAAAAATAAAATTATTTTCTTCATATGTTTAAAGTTACATATTTTGATGCAAATGTGTGAATATTTTTTCCGCTTTTGATTTACCTATTTCCTCAGTTAAAACTTCAATAGAAATACTACTTATTCTTTTTACTGATTTAAATTTCTTTAACAACAAATCTGCTGTTTCTTTTCCAATTCCGACTATTTGTTCTAGTTCGTTTTGAATAGATTTTTTTGATCTAATTTTCCGATGAAATGTAAGTCCAAATCTGTGAGCTTCATTTCTTAAATGTTGAATTATTTTAAGTGATTCTGATTTTTTATCGAGATATAAAGGAATAGAATCTTTAGGATAATAAATTTCCTCCAAACGTTTAGCAATACTAATAATGGCAACTTTATCACTGATTCCTAATAACTCCAAACTCTTAACAGCCGATGATAATTGTCCTTTACCTCCATCGACAATAATTAAGTTGGGTAATTCTGAACATTCATCAATCATTCGTTTGTATCTTCTAAAAACAACTTCTTCCATCGAAGCAAAGTCGTCTGGTCCTTCTACTGATTTAATATGAAAATGTCTATACTCACTCTTTGCTGGTTTTGCACTTTTAAAAACAACACACGATGCTACTGGATTGGTTCCTTGTAAATTAGAATTGTCAAAACACTCGATATGATTTGGCAGTTCTTTTAAACGTAAGTCTTGCTGTAACTGTCTTAATATGCGATTAGAATGTCTTTCTGGATCTACAATTTTTAATTGCTTCAAATGTTCAAATCTATAATATTGAGCATTTTTTTGTGATAATTCTATGATGTGTTTTTTATCTCCAATTTTAGGAATCGTTATTTTTAAATCGCCACCAAGTTCAACTTTAAAAGGCACATAAAGTTCTTTTGACTGAGAATGAAACCAATCTCTTATCGCAATAATTGCATATTCCAATAACTCTTTATCGCTTTCATCTAATTTCTTTTTAATTTCAGTTGTATGTGATTGAATAATAGAACCGTTTGCGATTTTTAAGAAATTGACATATCCGAAACTGTTATCCGAAACAATTGAAAACACATCAACATTATTAATTGTTGGACTTACAATTGTAGATTTAGATTGATAATTGTCTAACAATTTTATTTTTTCTTTTATTAATTGAGCTTCTTCAAATTTCAAATCTGCAGAAAATTGATGCATTAACTCTTCGAATTTTATCAAAGCGTCTTTAAAATTTCCTTTGATGATATTTTTAATCTCTCCAATTGCTTGGTTATAATCTGATTCTGTTTGTAATTCTTCACATGGACCCAGACATTTACCAATGTGATAATCTAAACAAAGTTTGTGTTTTTTTTGTTTGATGTTCTTCTCGCTTAAATCATAAGCGCAAGTTCGCAATGGATATAGTTCTTTTATAACATCTAATAAAGCGTTGGCAGTTCTTACAGAAGCATAGGGTCCAAAATATTCAGAACCGTCTTTTACAACATTTCTGGTTAAAAATACACGAGGAAATCGTTCTTTTTTGATGCAAATCCACGGATACGTTTTATCATCTTTCAACATGATATTATATCGTGGCTGGTATTTTTTAATCAGATTATTCTCCAATAAAAGCGCATCGGTTTCAGTTTCAACAACAATGTGTTTTATATCTACAATTTTACTAACTAATATCTTTGTTTTAGCATTTTCATGATTTTTAGAAAAATAGGAGGCAACTCTTTTCTTAAGATTGACTGCTTTTCCTATATATAAAATTTTGTCATTTTTATCAAAAAACTGATAAACCCCAGCTTGTTGAGGTAAAGTTTTAAGTAACAAATCAAGGTTTGAAGACATCCTACGAATTTATGTAAAATTGAAAGATTAAATGATTGAAAGATTAAAAGATTAAAAGATTGAAGAATTGAAAGATTCTACAAGTAAACACTTAAGCGATTAACCAATTAACCATCTAAGAATATAATTTCTTCTTCAAAAATAGAGAAATATTAACTAGCGCAATAAGAACTGGCACCTCTACTAACGGACCAATAACGCCAGTAAACGCCTGAGGAGAATTAAGTCCAAAAACAGCAATAGCAACTGCAATGGCTAATTCAAAATTGTTTCCAGTAGCTGTAAATGCAACAGATGCGTTTCTAGGATAATCAATATTTAACCATTTACCTATAAAGAAACTCACAAAAAACATCAAAAAGAAATAAATTATTAACGGTATAGCAATTAACAGTACATCAAAAGGTATTTGAATAATCATATCACCTTTTAAGCTGAACATCAAGACTATTGTAGCTAATAAAGCAATTAATGTAATTGGTGAAATAAAAGGAATAAATTTAGTATTAAACCAGTCTTTACCTTTGTATTGAATTAAGTATTTTCTGCTTAAAAATCCAGCTAAAAATGGGATTCCAAGATAAATAGCAACACTTTGTGCCACTTCATAAATAGAAATATCTACTTGATAACTCTCCAATCCGAAGTAAGGCGGTAAAACAGCAATAAATAACCAAGCGTAAAAACTATAAGTAACAATTTGAAAAATACTGTTTAACGCCACTAAAGCTGCACCATATTCTTTACTTCCACCTCCTAAATCATTCCAAACAATAACCATTGCAATACACCTTGCTAATCCAATTAATATTAATCCAGACATATAACCTGGATGATTCGGAAGGAAAATAATTGCTAAAAAGAACATTAAAAAAGGCCCAATAATCCAGTTTAAAACCAGTGAAAAAGACATCAATTTAACGTCTTTAAAAACGGTTGGAAGTAATGAATAATCAACTTTTGCTAAAGGTGGATACATCATTAAGATGAGTCCAATTGCTATAGGAATGTTTGTAGTTCCTATTGAAAGTGATTGTGTATAATTAGCAGATTCTGGGAAGAAGAAACCAATCGCAACTCCAATTACCATGGCTAAAAATATCCACAATGTAAGATAACGATCTAACAGTTTTAGTCTTTTTTTCATTTAGCTGTTTTCTTCGGGAAAGACTTTTTTATTAAAAATAATTAATAATATAACGCCAATTGATATTGCAGAGTCTGCAACATTGAAAATAGCATTAAAAAAAGTAAAATAGTTTCCACCCCAAAACGGAAGCCATTCTGGTAAGTAACCACTCCAGAATGGAAAATAAAACATGTCTACAACTTTTCCGTGAAATAAACTGTTATAACCGCCGCTTTCAGCAAAAGCTGAAGCAACCCCAGAATAAGAATCTGTAAATATGATTCCATAAAAAATAGAATCGATAATATTTCCTACTGCACCTGCAAATATTAGGGATACAGCAATGATTAATATTTGATGTTGTTGTTTTTTGATAGAATCATACAGCCAATATCCAATTGCTGAAATTGCAATTAATCTAAAAACGGTTAAGAACAACTTGCCTATTCTACCTCCAAATTCGACTCCCCAAGCCATTCCATTATTTTCAATAAAATGAATTCTAAACCACTCAAAAACGTATACCTCTTCTCCTAAAATGAAGTTTGTTTTAATATAGATTTTTAAAATCTGATCTATCAGTAATACTGATAATATGATTATTATTGCTTTTTTCAAGGTGTAATTATAATTTAAAACTTGGCAAAATTACTATTTTTTGATTGATTTTTAATCATCTTAATATTATAAAAAAACAAAGCCTCCAAAAGGAAGCTTGTTTAATTTATAAAAAAATAATTATTGTTGCATATTTTTAGCTTCGATGCTTAAAGTTGCATGAGGAACCAATTTAAGACGTTCTTTAGAAATTAACTTTCCAGTTACTCGGCAAACTCCATATGTTTTATTCTCAATGCGTTGTAATGCATGATATAAATCTCTAATAAACTTTTCTTGTCTAATAGCAAACTGTACATTTACCTCTTTAGACATTGTTTCAGATCCTTCCTCAAATGCCTTAAAAGTAGGCGAAGTATCATCTGTTCCATTATTAGAATCATTTTTATAAGCGCTTTTTAAAAGCTCTAAATCTTCTTCTGCATTTTTGATTTTTTTTAGAATTATTTCTTTGAATTCTAATAAATCACTGTCTGAATATCTAACTATATTTTCTGCCATAATACTACAATTTTTCAATTAAAATATAGGTACTTACCTCATCAAACACAATTTCTGTGCCTTTATCTAATTGTTCAACGCTGATTAATTCGTTGGTTAAAGTTTCATTTTTTATATACTGTTCGTTTTCTTTAATCGCTTTGTCTAAAAGTTCATGTTTTTGAACTGTTAGTCTAATTTTATCTATTACATCAAAACCGCTTTCTTTTCTAAGATTTTGAATTCTATTCACTAATTCTCTTGCATAACCTTCATTTCTCAATTCATCAGTGATGGTGATATCTAAAGCAACTGTTAAATTTCCTTGATTTGCTACCAAC
>JAUYUF010000329.1 GCA_030694835.1 Flavobacteriaceae bacterium
CCAAAAGATATGGCAGCTGAGTTATACAAACCATTTATTATTAGAAAATTAATAGAAAGAGGTATTGTTAAAACAGTAAAATCTGCCAAAAAAATTATTGATAAAAGAGAGCCAGTAGTATGGGATATTCTTGAAAATGTATTGAAAGGACATCCAGTATTGCTGAATCGTGCTCCTACACTTCACCGTTTAGGTATTCAAGCATTTCAACCTAAATTAATTGAAGGTAAAGCAATTCAGTTACACCCATTAGTGTGTACAGCGTTCAACGCCGACTTTGATGGTGACCAGATGGCGGTTCACCTTCCTTTAGGTCCTGAAGCAATTTTAGAGTGTCAATTGTTAATGTTAGCATCACACAACATCCTTAATCCTGCCAATGGTGCACCAATTACGGTTCCATCTCAGGACATGGTTCTTGGATTATACTACATGACAAAAGAGCGTTTATCAACACCAGAACATACTGTAAAAGGTCAAGGTCTTACATTTTATGCACCAGAAGAAGTTCAAATTGCTTTTAATGAAAAAGCAGTAAACTTAAATGCAAGAATAAAAGTAAGAACTAAAGATTTAAATGAAAATGGTGAATTAGTAAATAAAATTATTGAAACAACTGTAGGTAGAGTGCTATTTAATGAAGTAGTACCTGAGAAAGCAGGTTATATCAATGAGGTATTAACTAAGAAATCGTTAAGAGATATTATTGGTAGAATTTTAAATTTAACCGATGTTCCTACAACAGGAAAATTCTTAGATGATATAAAAGACATGGGATTCCGTTTTGCATTCCAAGGTGGATTATCATTCAGTTTAGGTGATATCATTATTCCTAAAGAAAAAGGTCAAATGATTGCTGATGCAGTTGTTCAAGTTGATGGAATTAGAGCCAACTATAACATGGGTATGTTAACCAATAAAGAGCGTTACAACCAGGTTATTGATATTTGGAGTTCAACTAACAACCGTTTAACTGAACTTTCGATGAAACGCTTACGCGAAGATCAACAAGGATTTAACTCAGTTTATATGATGTTAGATTCTGGTGCAAGGGGTTCTAAA
>JAUYUF010000015.1 GCA_030694835.1 Flavobacteriaceae bacterium
AGTTGTACCTTTAGTAGGTCCGTCATCAATTTTGATGGCCATGATGAGTTCTGGTTTTAATGGTCAAAATTTTACTTTTAACGGTTATTTACCCATTGATTTTAACGAAAAGAAAAGTAAAATTAAAAACTTAGAAAAGCAATCTAAAGAAAACAATCAAGCTCAAATATTTATTGAAACTCCTTATAGAAATAATAAATTATTGGATGATTTAATCAATACTTTAGCGCCACACACCAAACTTTGTATTGCTGCTGATTTAACTCTTCCTTCAGAATTTATTCTAACACTTTCTGTTAAAGAATGGAAAAATAAAAAGGTCGATTTACACAAACGACCAGCTATTTTTATAATTCAACAAGAATAATTATTCTGAATAAAAATCAATTGAAGGATTTTGTTCAGCCTCTATAACTGAAATATTATAGCCGCCAAATCGTTTCATAAAGTGCCTAATACTTGTTCCAAAATTATCTTGAAACCGGATGTTTCCATTGTTTTGTAAGTATACTTTAACATTAGCTGGACCTGCTAAATGAGAAGCAGCAATTATACCAGATTCTGAAATTAAAGTGCCATTTATATTTTTTCCTACATAGCGTTTAATTTCATTTTTTAAATACCATTTATTTTCAGCAACATATGCTTTAAAAACTTTTTCTTGAAGTTCAGCAGAAGCTAAGAACTCATGAATATTTTCAACTCCATAAATTTTAAGAGTATATTTGCTAAACTGATATTTACCTAGATAGCCGTATTTACTTACAGATTCATAATTATTATTAGACTCTTTTTTTCCAATAGCATTTCTAAAGTCAATAAATGATTTTTCCACATGTAAAATGGAAGTGTTTGCAGTTGTCTCAGTTTCATTTGGAACAAAATGCAGGGTAAACTCTTTAACTAATGGCTTTAGTTTTAATGGACTATAACGAACTAGTTCACGACCTGAAAATGTGGAAGCAGACACGATGGCTAAAAATACCACAAGGTATATTAAGAATTTTTTAGTCATAGTTTAATTTATCTTTTGAAGATAAAATTAAGCGACAAAGGTATTATTATTTTTTTAATACACAAGTATTTTAGTATATTGTTAACTGTATGTAATTGTAAATCAGAAATATAAAGCTTTTATTGAGTTTTTATTTATTAATTCCTTGTTCATTTAACCATTTTTGATATTTAATCGCATTTCTGTTATGCTCAGCTAAAGTTGTGGCGAATAGATGTGATCCTATTTTATCAGAACTTGCACACATATAAAAGTAGTTATGTTTCGGAGCATTAAGTACTGCTTCAATAGAAGAAATATCTGGCATTGAAATTAATCCCGGAGGCAAACCAATATTTTTATAGGTGTTATATGGTGAGTCAATTAAAAGATGTTTCTTTAAGACTCTTTTTATTATAGAATCTTGATGTGTTTTTAGTTTGATAGCATAAACAACTGTAGGGTCAGCTTGTAAAGGCCAATCAGATTTTAATCGATTTAGATATAAACTTGCTACAATGGGTCTTTCAGCTATAAAAGATGTTTCTTTTTGTACAATTGAAGCTAATATTTGGACCTGTATAGGAGTTAAATTAAGTTTTTTAGCTTTTTCAATTCTGTCTTGATTCCAAAAATTTTGATATTCAGAAAGCATTTTATTAATGAATTTTTCAGGAGAAATATTCCAATAAATTTCATAACTATTAGGTATAAAAATAGATAGTACGGTTTCTTTATTAAATCCGTCAGTTCTTAAATATTCAGTTTTTTTAAGTTCTTCAAGAAATGAAATAGAATCAAACTCCATTTCCATTGCAATTCTTCCTGCTAATTTTTCTAAACTATCTTGATTGTTAAAAGTAAGTTTTATAGGAGATTGCCTTCCAATTGTTAGAATTCTTAGAATAGTTATATTATTCATTCCTTTTTCAAGTTTATAACTACCTAGTTTTATTGGTTTTATTTTATTAACTAAAAAAAGTGTTACTTTAAATGTGAATGGATTTTTGAGATATTGATTAGCAGAAGCTACAATTTGGTTAATCTCTACATCTGATGTTACTATTATGCGACCATTTTCATGAACATTTGATTTCCAAATAAAGAGATAAAGTAAAAAAATTGACAATGAAGTCAAAATAAGCAATTGAGTTAAATATTTTTTTAAAAAATTCATTGATTAGTTGCTAATAAGTTGTAGAAATAATTCGTCGTGAAATTTTCCTTTATAAAAATTCCAATCCTTTTTGATACCCGAAACTTTAAATTGAGCTGATTCAAATAATTTAATACTTTTAAGATTTTCTGAACCAATGCATGCAAATAATTGATGAATATCTAATTGGTTAAAAGCATACTTAATTATTAGGTGTAATGCTTCTGAAGCATATCCATTACCTTGAAAACTACTTAAAATAAGAATTCCAACACCTGCTCTTTTATGTTTTGGATCATAATCATATAAATCAATCATGCCAATTGGTTCATCATTATTAGTTAAAGCAATTATTAATCTTAGTTGCTTTATTTCATAAATATCTAAATGGGCATTTCCTAAGTATTTTTTTAATATATATTTTGAAAATGGCTGTTGTGTATGACTTACTTGCCAAAATTCTTCATCATTTTCATTTTCAAATAAAAATGTTAAATCTTCAGGTTCTAATGCTCTTAAATAAACTGATTTTCCTAGTAAAGCTTTCATCAAATTTCAATTTCACCTTTAAATACAAATGTAGCAGGACCTTTAAGAAAAACATGAGTGTAATGTTTGTTTTCTTTTTTAAAAGAGACTTCTAAATTACCCCCTAAAGTTTCAATTTTCAAATAATTATTATTGGTCATTTTAGCATCATACATAGCTACTGCAACTGCTGTTGCTCCTGTTCCACAAGCTAAAGTTTCATCTTCAACACCTCTTTCATAGGTTCTGATTTTAAAATGATTTTCTGAGATTTTTTCTACAAAATTAACATTTGAACCCTCTTCAAAATAGGGAGCTCCATTTCTAATTTTTCTTCCTTCAGAAACAACATTACACAAATTGATATGTGTTGTTAAAATGATGTGATGAGGTGAACCTGAGTTTACAAAATAATAATTCTGATGATATTGGACATCAAGAATATCAGACATCTGTAATTTTATGATCTCCCTTTCAATTGTTGCAAAATGTTTTCCATCTATTGCTTCAAAAGTAGTTTCTTTTTCAAAAAGGTTTAATTTATTAGCAAATGAAACGATACAACGCCCGCCATTGCCACACATGGTACTTTCATTTCCATCAGAATTATAGTAGATCATTTTGAAATCATACTCATCTGAATTTTCAAGCAGAATAAGACCATCTGCGCCAATTCCAAACTTTCTATTGCAAAGTTTTTCAATAAGTTTTGATGAATTTTTTGGAAATAAATTTTGACGATTATCAATCATGATAAAATCATTTCCTGCACCTTGATATTTTTGAAAAGCAATTGTTGTCATAGTGCAAATATAATGAAACCTATATGAATTAGTATAGAGTTACTATTTTGTATAAAATATTTAATTAACCAAAGACATTCAATTGTTAAAAATCGTTAAATCATCGTTAATAGCATGTTAAATCAATTTATATTATCTTTTGAAGTGTTAATTTTGATGTGTTGTTAAAATCTAGAATTATGAAATAGCCATCATGTTTGCAAAAACACAATTGCGAAGCAATCAATGAACGCTTTAACAATTTAAGTTTTGTGAATTAAACTTTGATGAAAATATTTTAATCAAACTGGCGTATTCCATATGACCATTAAAAATAATTAAATATCTACATATGAAAAAAACTTTTGAATTATTAGTTGTTTCTATTTTGGGAGGTTGTATAACTTTGGGAGCATACTTGTATATTACAAGAGATACTACCGAATTTCAAACATTTTCCACAGAAGTAAAAGGAAAAATAATTCCAACAAATTTTAATCAGAAAGCACTTTATGCAGCAGAAAATACTGACTTTATTAAAGTAGCAGAAGAATCGCTTAACGCAGTTGTACATGTAAAAAATATCAGTATCCAAACAGTTAGAGATCCGTTTGCAGAGTATTATTATGGAAGAAGTTCAGAACAAAAATTTGAACAAATAGGCATGGGAAGTGGTGTTATTATTTCATCGGATGGCTATATTGTTACTAATAATCATGTAGTACAAAATGCTACAGATATTGAAATTACTTTAAATAATAAGAAAAAATATAAAGCAATATTAATTGGAACAGATACTAATAATGATATTGCTTTGATTAAAATTGATGTTAAAGATATGCCATATATTCCTTTTGGTAACTCTGATAATATTAGAGTGGGCGAGTGGGTTTTAGCAGTTGGTAATCCTTATAATTTAACTTCAACAGTAACTGCAGGAATTGTGAGTGCTAAAGGACGTGATTTAGATGGAAATAATAATATTGATTCATTTATTCAAACAGACGCAGCTGTTAATCAAGGAAATAGTGGTGGGGCATTAGTGAATACTAGAGGAGAGTTGATGGGAATTAATACTGCAATTTCATCATTAAATGGTGGTTTTGTTGGATATTCTTTTGCAATACCTTCTAATATTGTTAAAAAAACAATTGAAGATTTAATTGAATTTGGAAGTGTTCAAAAAGCATATTTAGGAATATATTATGAAGAGTTAAGTAATGAAAAAGCTAAGGCTTTAAAAGTGGATTCTGTTGAGGGAATTCTAATTACAACTATATTGGATAATGGAGCTGCAAAAGAAGCAGGATTGATAGAAAATGATATTATTGTAAAAATTAATAATATTAAAATAACAAAGTTTGGAGATTTAAACGGACAGTTAAAATCTAAACGACCAGGAGAAACAATTAATATAACTGTTATGAGAAACGGTTCTCCTAGAGAATTTAATGTAAAATTAAAAAATCAGTTTGGGAAAGTAGATATTGGAAAATTTGATTTTACTCAATTTTATATAGGTGAAGTAAGCCCAATTGGAAATCAAGATATTTCTAAATTTAAAATTAAAAATGGTTTAAAAATTAATAAAATAACTAATTCAATTTTAAGAGAAAGATTTGGAATTAAAAATGGAGATATTATTTTAGGAATTGATGATAAAATTGTAAACACCAAAAAAGAATTAGAAAATTATTTAGAGAAAGGTCAAGATAAACAATATGTAATATTGCAAATCTTAACAGGAAATGGTCAAGTAGAATATGTTCCTATTAAAATAAATTAATAAATAATTAATGAAATATAAATCCCGATAATTTCGGGATTTTTTTTATTAAAAAAACTTTACGAAAACGTTTGAAATCTATACATTTGTAAAAAAGTTCTTATGACAACAACACAATTTTACGAAACCCAACTTGTCTATCAAACAAAAAAGAGAAAAGCTACTGTTGAATTTATTAAAATAGTCAGTGATCTGTGGTATGATAATTCTATCGAATTAATTCTATTCAGAAATCAATTAATAGATAGAAATGTTAGTGAAATTTTAAATTTATTAGAATATTCAAGAGAATTTGTACAGAAATCTATCTCAATTTTTGATGCTGTAGAAATAGCTCAAGAAATCAAAGATTTAAATATTTCACTTGCTAAAATTGATATAGGAAAATTAGTATATGAATTTTATTTAGAGAAAAAGAAAATATCAAAAAAAGATTTTGTAAAGACAAAATTAGCGGGAGCAGCTAAACCAAAAGATATTAAACCGAAAGATGTTGTTCTTTATGGTTTTGGTAGAATTGGACGTTTGTTAGCGAGAGAATTAATGGCTAAAACAGGTAGTGGAAATCAATTGCGTCTAAGAGCGATTGTAACTCGTGGGCCTATTGATGCTATAACTTTAGAAAAAAGAGCTTCATTATTAAGATTAGATTCAGTTCATGGCGATTTTCCCGGTACTGTTCAAGTTGATTTGGAGAATAAATCACTTATCATTGACGGCACAACAGTTCATATGATTTCTGCAAATACACCTGAAGAAACTGATTATACTTTATATGGAGTAAATGATGCATTATTAATTGATAATTCTGGCGCATATAGAGATAAAGAAGGTTTAGGAAGACATTTAAAAGCAAATGGAATTTCAAAAGTTTTATTTACGGCACCCGGAAAAGGTGTTCCAAATATCGTATATGGAGTAAATCATAAAGAATTTTCTCCCGATGATTTAGATATTTTTACAGCAGCTTCTTGTACTACTAATGCAATAACACCTGTTTTAAAAGTTATTGAAGATAGTTTTGGGATTGAAAATGGTCATTTAGAAACAATTCATGCCTATACGAATGATCAAAATTTAGTTGATAATTTTCATAAAAAATATAGAAGAGGAAGAGCAGCTGCTCTTAATATGGTAATTACTGAAACTGGAGCAGGAAGTGCCGTTGCATTGGCAATTCCATCATTAAAGGGTAAGTTAACTTCTAATGCTATTAGAGTTCCAGTTCCCAATGGCTCATTAGTAGTTTTAAACTTGAGAATTAATATACCGGCAAGCCGAGATACTATTAATACAACAATGAAAAAATATGCTTTAGAAGGAGATTTGGTTGAACAGATTAAGTATTCATTAAATAATGAATTAGTTTCTTCTGATATAGTTGGAACTTCTGCTCCAGCAATTTTTGATAGCAACGCAACTATAGCAACGAACGATGGTAAAAATATTGTGTTATATGTGTGGTATGATAATGAATATGGATATAGTCATCAAGTTATTAGGTTGGCAAAGTATATTGCAAAAGTTCAGCGATTTTCTTACTACTAATCATATAATATCAAAAAAACCGAAACGTGAGTTTCGGTTTTTTTGATTTATAGAAAAAATCTACAATTAGATAAAGATAATTTGAGTTCCTTCAATATCAGCTCTTTCATAGAAATCACCAATAGTTAAAATACCGTCTAATTCATCAGCTAAATCTTTTTCTTCTAATTTAAACATATCAACAGCTAATTTGCAAGCCCATAATTTACAGCCAGAAGCTGATAAAATTTCTAAGAACTCATCAATTGGAGGCATGTCTAATTTCTCCATTTCTTTTTTCATCATCATCGTTGCAAATGATTCCATTCCTGGCAAACCTCCCAACATTGTTGGCATTGGCATTGCAGGATTTCCTACTGTTGCAACTTTTAGATTTTTTAATTTCTTTTTAGTAATCGCATCTAAACCGAAAAAAGTAAAGAAAATTTCTGCTTCGATTCCTTCCATTCTTGCGCCATTTGCCATTACCATTGCAGCATATGCGCTATCAATATGAGCTTTTGACAAAATGAAAAGCATTTTTTTAACAACTGTTTTTCCCATGATTTTAATTTTTATAGGTTAGATACAACTTTTTGGTTTTGGAATTCCAGCAATTCTAGTTGCTTTTTTCAAAGGACCACCTGGAAATAATGCATAAAATTCTTTGATGTCAATTACACCACTTCCTTTGATTCCTCTTACTGAAAGAGCTTCACCTTTTTTAAATTGATTTTGAACCCACTCAATTACTTTAAAATGGGCATCTGTTAATGCTACTTCTTCTTCTTTAGCAATTGCTAAAGCAACATCTTTATCCCATTGAGATAAATCTGCTAAATATCCGTCATCAGTTAAGTTTATTGTTTTTCCTGCTACGTTTAATTCCATGATTTCTAATTTTTTATGGTTTAAATATTATGTATGATTAATTAATTTAATTTCTTCCCTAATTTACTCATATTTCTTGAAACAAAAGGTATCGCTATTCCTTTTAATAACATATTCCAATATATCCATTTGAAAGCCATTTTTCCAAAATGATTTAAACGGGTTTCTTTTAATAAACTCATCGGCCCAACTACTGGGAACGGAAATTTACCTTCTACCGGTTCTTGTTTGTAGTTAAAATCGATTAATAAACCTTTTCCGTTTCCTGTTTCGATAAAACAGTTGGCATGACCGTCAAATTCTTCTTTTAATGGTTTTCCATCGATATAAAGTAAGATATTATCTGTTAATGTTTCTGCTTGGAAGTGTGCAACTGAACCAGCTTTTGAAGCAGGAACGTTTGATGCATCACCAATAACAAAAATATTTTTAGCAACTTCTGATTGTAGAGTAAAATGATTTGTTGGAACAAAGTTTAAATCATCACCCATTCCAGAACGTTTAATTAAATCATCACCCATGTTAGTTGGAACAGTAACTAAAACATCGTAAGGAACTTCTCTTCCTTCGTAATCTAGAATTTGATTGTTATCATTATCTACACTTTCTATAGCGAAATCAGTAACAACTTTAATGTTTTTTTCTTTTAGTAAATAACTTAAAGCAGCTGTTGCTTTTGGTTTTGTAAAGGCACCGCCAAGAGGAGTAACGTATGTCAATTCTACTTTATCTCTCATACCCTTTTTACGGAAATAAGAATCTGCTAAGAATACAAATTCTAATGGAGCTACTGGACATTTAATTGGCATTTCGGTAAAGTGAACTACCATTTTACCACCTTTAAATTCTCTTAAATAGTTTCTCAATGCTAATGATCCTTCAAAAGTGTAAAAATCAAATACATTTTTATGCCAATTTGGACCATTCATTCCATCAACTTGTTCTGGAGCTATTTTAGCACCCGTTGCTACGATTAAAATATCGTAATTTAAAGTTTCATCCTCTAAAACAACTTTGTTTTCAGTATGAATAATTTTTTCAATTTTCTTTTGAATATAATTAACTCCTTTAGGTATAAATTTCTTTTTATCTTTTCTTACCTGATCTTCTGTATAAGTATCAAAAGGAAGGAAAAGAAAACCTGGTTGGTAATAATGCGTTTTGTATTGATCAACAATGGTAATATTCCAATCGTTTTTACTCATCTTGTGTCTTAGGTGGTTTGCCATCATTGTACCGGCTGTACCAGCCCCAAGTATTAATAAATTCTTCATATTTTGATTTTTGATAGAGATATAATTTTGTTTAACTTAAACTATTGCTAAATTGCCGTGCAAATTTACGTCCTTTAAGAATAAAAAAGCAATTTGTAAAGTATTAATATTGAGAAGTGTAACTTAGGTTACATTGTTTAAATTAAATCAATTTATAGAAAAGATGATACTAGTTTTAAATTTACTATTTTTAAGTAATAAATTAACTAAATGATAACAATAAGTGCGCAAATAATTGCTTTAAGAGAAGAATTGCATAAATACAATTATTATTATTACGTTTTAGATAAACCAACAATTTCTGATTATGAATTTGATCAAAAATTAAAGCAGTTACAAGAATTAGAAGCACAATATCCAGAATATTTTGATGAGAATTCTCCAACTCAACGAGTTGGTGGTCAAATTACCAAAAATTTTGAAACAGTTACGCATCAAAATAGAATGTATTCTTTGGATAATTCTTATTCAAAAGAAGATTTGATAGAGTGGGAAAAGCGAAATATCAAACTGTTAGGGACTGATAAAATTACTTATACCTGCGAGTTAAAATTTGACGGAGCCTCCATTAATTTAACCTATAAAAACAATCAACTCGAAAGAGCGGTAACGCGCGGAGACGGATTTCAGGGTGATAATGTTACTCAAAATATTAAAACCATTAAGTCGATACCTTTAAAATTGCAAAAGAGTTTGCTTCATTCGTTTGAAATTCGGGGAGAAATAATTTTACCCATTGATGGATTCAATAAAATGAATCTAGAACGAATGGAAGCCGGCGAAGATCCTTTTATGAATCCACGCAATACAGCCAGTGGAAGTTTAAAATTACAAGACAGTGCAGAAGTAGCTAAACGACCCTTAGATTGTTTACTTTATCAAATAATAGGTGCGAATTTACCTTATAAAACCCATTATGATAATATGCAATTTGCTAAAAAACTAGGTTTTAAAATTCCTGATTCTATAATAATTGCAGAAAATTTAGATGAAATAGTTAGATTTATTGATGAGTGGGAGCAAAAACGATTTAATCTTCCTTACGAAACAGATGGTGTTGTTGTTAAAATAAATAGTATTGATCAGCAAGAAGAGTTGGGTTATACTGCTAAATCTCCACGTTGGGCAATTGCTTATAAATACAAAACAGAACAAGTTTCTACTAAATTATTGAGTGTAGATTATCAGGTAGGAAGGACTGGAGCCATAACACCAGTGGCTAATTTAGTGCCTGTTCAATTAGGTGGTACAATTGTAAAAAGAGCGTCATTACATAATGCAGATCAAATTGAAAAATTGGGATTGCATTTAAACGATGAAGTTTATGTTGAAAAAGGAGGTGAGATTATTCCAAAAATTGTTGGAGTAAATGAATTAAGTAGAAATAATGAAACTCAAATAGTTCAATATATTACACATTGTCCAGAATGTAAAACAGAATTGGTTAGAACCGAAGGTGATGCTAAACATTATTGCCCAAATGAATATGGTTGTCCGCCTCAAATTACGGGTCGAATTATCCATTTTATCAGCCGAAAAGCAATGTATATTGATGGGTTAGGAGCAGAGACCGTAGAATTGCTGTTTAAAAATAAATTAATATATGACTATGCTGATTTATATGATTTAAAAGTTGAACAGCTAATCCCGTTAGAAAGAATGGCAGAAAAATCGGCTCAAAATATTATTGATGGCTTAATTAAATCAAAAGAAATTCCATTTGAAAAAGTTCTGTTTGCTTTAGGAATTAGATTTGTTGGCGAAACTGTTGCAAAAAAATTAGCAAAGTATTTTAAGTCAATAGATAATTTAATGAAAGCTACTTACGAAGAGTTAATTACTGTTGATGAAATTGGAGATAGAATTGCACAAAGTATTGTAGAGTTTTCAAATAATTTAGTAAATCAACAATTAGTAAATAGGTTGAAATCTTATGGTTTGCAGTTTGAAATAAAAGAGGATGAGTCAATTACCACATCGGAAAAGTTAAAAAATTTAGTATTTGTTGTTTCAGGTGTTTTTGAAAACATCAGTAGAGAAGAATTAAAAAAATTGATTGAACAAAACGGAGGTAAAGTTGGAAGTTCTATTTCTGCTAAAACAAATTTTATTGTTGCAGGTGAAAATATGGGTCCGAGTAAACGCACAAAAGCCGATGAACTTAAAATACCTATTATTTCTGAAAATGACTTTTATAAAATGATTCAATAAATTTATCCTCATTTAAACCAAAATTGCCCCGCCGATAAGCGGGGCAATTCATTTTTTAGTTGTATTACAACTCATTTAAATTTTCTTTTTTATAAATAGGATTAAATACTTTTTAGAATTTAACTTGTAATTGAACTAAGAAAGCATCATTATCAATTTCATAAGATTCAACTTTGTATTGATAGTTAACTTGTAAACGAGTGGCACTATTGATATAATAATTTACACCCATAGTCACGATTTCATTCATATTCATAGAATAATCTAAACAAGTATCAAAATATTCGTATTTATAAACTGGCTCGATATTCCATTTAGTCATATAAGAAGCCGTAACATAGGCTCCTTGTCTTTTTGGACCTAAAGTTAATGGAGTACCACCGCAACCACCACTAGTTGCAGCATTATAAGCGCCTTCATCATAAATATATTCACCTACTAATTTGAAGTTTTTATATTTTGCCTCAGCGTCTGCTCCATAAGTAGTTCTTTCTGCATCATTGTTAGTTGGAAATCCATAGCGGTAACTACCACCCACAGTTAAGAAATCAAAAGGTTTGTATGAAACTCTACCACTAATGTCTTTTTTCTTATTATTATCCACAGTGCTAATTCCACTTCCATTTTGCAAAGCTATTGCATAACGTAATTTAGTGTCTTTATTACCACCTAACCACATTAATCCTAAGTCGCGTTGAGGAGCAACTAATTGGTCAGAAATCATAGATCTTTCAATTGTTGTTAAACCATTACAAGCTGTATTTACTTCTAAACCGAAAGGTTGTTTAAATTGTCCTAATGAAAACTTTACCCAATCATTATTGTGATAAGTAATAAATGCATCTAGTAAATAAACACTTCCATTAGTGCTTAGCAAGGGAGCAGTTTCTAATACTACATAGTAAGTAAAGTCTTTTGCTACAGCTCCTGTTACGCCAACTCTTGCTCTTTTAAATTTAAAAGTATTTGCATCATCAAATATGCTATAGTCATATTGTGCTTGAAGAAATCCAAAAACTTTAATTTTAGAATCCTCAGCTTTTACTTCTGTTTTTTCTACCTTGGCTTTATCATCTCCTTCATCACATCCTTGAGCAAACAACTGGTTGCTTTGGAAAATGAATAGGAATACCAGTAATAACATTAATTTATTTTTCATATTATTTATATTTCTTTCTATGAAAATTATTAATTGGTTACCGTTGGATAAGATTTAGCTCTTGAAGCCACTACCCATTTGTTTCCTGCTGGAGGTGCTGGCCAGAAAGGATTCTCATTCCATAAACCATTCATTCCGAAATTCATTGAAAAAGCATTATAACCCATCACTCTTAAAAATGCCGTTACAACTGCAGAAGTTTGACCGGTATAGCAATAAGTTACTACTTGTGCTGTAGGTGATGAATTAATATTTAAATGGTTGTTTAAAGCCAATGTAAAAGGTTGAATTCTGTACGAAGTAGTAAAATGGCCATAACCTGCATAATCAGTTGCACTTTTGTAATTGTTAAGATAAAAACCATTAGGATTTGCAACTACTGCCGCTGGAGTAACAGTTTTAGTGCCTTCAGCAACTACTGCTTCTACTCTTTGTTTTAAAATGGCTAATCCATCAGTTCCTGTACTTGTAATAGTTGGAACATCATAAGATGGAGGTGTTGGAGGTGTTGCAACATTTGTCCAATTTGTATTACCTTGTACAAGATTTCCAGTACCTGCAGTATATCTGTCAAAAGTTGGATTCCAACCAGACATACCCCATTTTAAAGCTCTGGTATTTTTAAATCCGTATAAACGTAATAATGCAGTTGCATAAGTAGCAGTTTGACCTGTATAGCAAATTACCAATATATCTTTGGTGTTACCTGCTGCCTTAGCGGCAGTAGCATCAGTTAAAATATTGGCAAAGGCAACATTTTTAGCACCAGCAACTCTACCTAAAGCAAAATCTGCAGCAGATCTTACGTCTATAATGTAATAAGTGTTTAAAAAAGCAGTAACATCAGTTGCAAGAGCTGGAGCATCAACAACAAATGAGATTCCATCAGTTGAGGTTAAAATTTTGTCTAAATCAAGATTATTAGCCACCATATAATCTTTTAAAGTGTTAAATTTTGGTGTACTATTTACAACAACATCTTCTCCTCTATCACAAGAAGTTAATAAGAACATCGGAATCATAAAAAGCCCGATTAATAATAGTGATAAATTTTTCATTTTTTTCTAATTTTAAATTAATTCTAGTTATTTTTCAATTGGTTATTTCCTCTAATTTTAAAGGTTTATTGTTAGTCACAACCTGGAGCTGCAAGCTCTTTTGTTGCTACTTGGAATTCATTAATTTCTGAAGGAGTAAAAGCATTCCAACCTTCACCTTTTTTAACTAAGATATTGTTCATATATCCGTTGGCTCCATATGCTAAGTTGCCAACATTGTATCCTAACATATGTAAATAAGCGATGATATAAGCCGATGTCTGACCTGTTGAACACGAAACGATAATTCTTTTATCTTTGGGTAAAGTGGTTAATTCATTAGCGAAATTGAAAGCTTTTTTGGGCTCATAACGAACAGCAGTTGGTATATGTCCATTGTTGTACATTTCTTCATTCCAATAGCTTACGATATAATAGTTTGAAGGATTTTCAAATACATCTTCCGGTTTGGTAATAAAATCTTTGTAAACAGTTGCAATTGCCATTTCTGCTCTTGCTTTAAGAATTTCTTTTGCATCGGTTTTGCCTGTTGTAAGTGCAGGAGTTTCTCCTTTCGCAGGCATTGGATTTGATTTTGTTTCTAATTTATCTGCAAAGGTGCTTGTGGAATTTTTAGTCCAAATGTTTTGTGCAAAACTTTTACCCCAAGAACTCATGCCCCATTTTAAGGTATATACATTGTTATATCCCAAAATTCTTAAAACAGCGCTGAAATAAGCAGCAGATTGACCCGAATAGCATACAATTGCAATTTTATCGTAATTAACCGGTTTAATTTTTTTATCAAAATATTTGATTAAATCTTCAGATTTTACATTAACAGCTCCTTTGATATGTCCTTTATCAAAGTCTGTATCTTTTCTGATATCAATCACTAAATATTTAGAATTTTTTAAGTTTTCTTTAATTTCAGTTGCATTGATCATAGATGGAGCTTCTGTATTGGTATAATTTCCATTAGCTTCAAGATAATCAACTAAAATTTTAAACTCATCAGTACTTTGTGCGTGCATTTGGTAACTGCTGATTACAGAGGAGGCAGTTAATAGAAATGCAAATAGTAAATGTGATAATTTTCTCATGGTTTTTAATTTGTTTTTTACATATTTAATAAGAATATATGCTCATTTTTAACATCATAAAATTAGGACTCATTGCTGTCAGTTTTTATGATAATTGTCATATTTTTAAGATTTTTTAGCAACTAATGTTACATTAAGTAATTGAAAATGAGTAAGTAACAAATGTTACAAAATATAATTTACTGAAAAATTGAAGTCCTGTATTTTAGATAGTTTTTAAGTTTAGATTGATGTATAAAAATTGAAAAAAAGATGCTCACCAAATGAGCATCTTTTTAATTAATCAAATAAACTATCAAAAAAATATTTAACAACCCCCTTCTTCAACTTCCACTTTTACTTTTTTAACCGGAACCACTTTTTTTGTTGTTGTTTTGA
>JAUYUF010000021.1 GCA_030694835.1 Flavobacteriaceae bacterium
TCAAAAAGCTCACTACACAAAAGATAATCAAATGTCTGGTAGAAATACTTATTACGGCATAACGTTGGGGTATAAAAAACATCTCAACGAGCGATTGGGTTACGAAATATTTATTGGGGGAGGCACTTCACAAGCTAATTATAGGGGATATAGTTATACAGATAAAATTAGAGAAGATATTCCAGTTGATGAAACTAGAAATTTTAATAAGAGTGGTGAATGGTTGCCTTATAGAGGTGGTGTAATGCTCATTTATAGAATGAAATAAAATGGAATGAAAATAAAAAAAGGAGAGTTTAGATTTTGAAATACATCATCTAAATTGTTCTCTCCTTTCCCCCCTAATATTTTAAACCAAGTTGTTTTTGGCTGCGTATAACGCTAATCCAACAACATTCTTAACATTTATTTTTTTAATTAAATTTTTGCGATGAGTCTCAACAGTATTTGAACTTATAAATAACTCTTCGGCAATTTCTTTAGTACTTTTTTGTTTTGCAATCAGTTTTAAAACCTGAATTTCTCTTTCAGTTAAAGAACTTGTTAAAATCCCATCCTGATTGGTATTATTTCCATTTAATACTGTTTTGGTTGCAAAATTTTTAACAATTAGCTCTTGTATACTTGGTCCAAAATACTCTTCATCATGAATTACAGATCTAATCGCATTTAAGATGTGTTTTCCTGCACATTTTTTAGCTATAAAACCTTTTGCCCCCAACTTTATTACTTCTTTAATCAACTTGATATCATCATAACTAGACAATACAACTGTGGGTTGAAATATGTTTTTTTGTTTCAAAAATTTAAGAACTTCCATGCCACTTATTTCAGGCATATTGATGTCTAATATTAAAACATCACATTTATTATCTTCTTTAAACCAATTTATTAACTCATTCCCATTACATGAATATCCAACAACTTGAATATCATCTTCATCTTCTAAAACTGCTATAATACCATCAATAATTATCTTATGATCATCTGCAATGTGAACAGAAATTTTCCTTGATTTCATTCTATGCTAATTTATAAGTTATTGTTTTGCGTTACAATCACTAAATATATGATATTTTTAGTTAACGGAAAACCGTTATATAACAAGAAACCCATTTTCTCAAATGGGTTTCTACACTAAATATACTAAAATAAAACTTTACCTTAATCTATCGACAGATTTTACGAGCTCTTCATCCTTTTTAATGGCTCTATTGGATAATAAAATTAATCCAAAAGAAATAAACGGAATGAACAATCCAATACCCTTCACAGAAACCGAAATTTCTCCAGGTAAACTTTGTAAATAGTATATAAGAATAAAAATTATTAACAAATTGAAAACTAAATTAACTCTCCCTAACAATAACTGTTTCTTTCTATTTTGGTATAAAAAAATTGTTATAAAAGAGAGAAATGATGAACTGTAAAACATGATTCCAGTAGCCAATAGTAGATTATTATTCGAAACAAAAAAATCTACAAAATTGATTACACTACCATCACTATTTAACCAAAAATTTGTAAAAAGCACAATTACTCCTGAAAGCAAAGATGCACCTAATAAATATAATGATTGAATTCGTTGTATCATATTTAAAATTGAAAAACAAAAATACATTAATCTTTTTAATGCTGTTTGGATATTTTATAAAAAATAATTGTATATTTGTTCAACAATAGCTAAGTCTCTGCTATTGAACTGACTCCATCCAATAAATTATTTATTAAAATTCAGTAACAATATTATATTCTATAATCATAAATCTAATTTTTTAAGACCTAATGTTTGACATTTCACAACTCAAGGAAAAAACCCTTGCAGAACTTTTAGAAATTGCTAAAAGCATTGATGTGCCTAAGTACAAAACTTTAAAAGAACAAGAATTAATCTATCAAATTCTTGACATTCAGGCAGCTAAACCAATAAATCTTGCAAGTGTAAAAACAAAAGAAGCGAACCCTAAAAGAAAAAGAATCAAAAAACCAATTGCTAATATTATACCAGAAAAAGCAGTTGCCCAAAATCTTTTTACTGATGTAAAAACTGAAGAACCCAAAATTATTACTGAAGTAAATTTAGAACCTAAACAAAGTGTTCCTTCAGAAATAAAAACTGATAATCTTCCTGTTAAAACTCACAAACAGAAAAAACCTAGTAAGATTGTTTCCAAAACTGAAGACTCTACTAATACAGAACCTAATATTGAAGCTTCAAAAGAAGAAGTGGTTCCTGAAATTATTGAAACACCAATTGTAAAAAAGGTGATTAGAAAACCTGAACATCACAATCAAAACATAGCCAAAGAAAAAGATATTAAAAAAATCAATCCTCAAACTCGCTATAAAGAACCTGATTTTGAATTTGATGGAATCATAAAAAGTGAAGGTGTTTTAGAAATGATGCCAGATGGATATGGATTCTTGCGCTCATCTGACTACAGTTATTTATCATCACCAGATGATATTTACGTTTCAACATCTCAAATTAAATTGTTTGGTTTAAAAACTGGTGATACCGTTACTGGAAATGTAAGACCACCAAAAGAAGGTGAAAAGTATTTTCCACTAATTCGTGTTTCAAAAATTAATGGTTTAAATCCCAATGTAGTAAGAGATAGAGTTTCATTTGAACATCTAACTCCTTTATTCCCTGAAGAAAAATTTAATCTGGCTGGACATAGAAGTACATTATCTACCAGAATCATGGATTTATTTACACCAATCGGAAAAGGTCAACGTGCCATGATTGTATCGCAACCTAAGACTGGTAAAACCATGTTGCTTAAAGATATTGCTAATGCAATAGCTTCAAATCATCCAGAAGTTTATCAAATTATATTATTAATTGATGAAAGACCTGAAGAGGTAACTGATATGCAACGTAGTGTTAAAGGTGAAGTTGTTGCTTCTACTTTTGATGAACCTGCAGAAAAACATGTAAAAGTGGCTAATATAGTTTTAGAAAAAGCTAAAAGATTGGTTGAGTGCGGACATGATGTAGTTATTTTATTAGATTCAATTACTCGTTTAGCAAGAGCTTATAATACAGTTTCTCCAGCTTCTGGTAAAATTTTATCTGGAGGTATTGATGCCAACGCTTTACATAAACCTAAAAGGTTTTTTGGAGCGGCGCGAAATATTGAAAATGGTGGTTCATTAACCATTGTTGCAACAGCTTTAACTGATACTGGCTCTAAAATGGATGAAGTAATCTTTGAAGAATTTAAAGGAACTGGAAACATGGAACTTCAATTAGACAGAAATATTTCAAACAGAAGAATTTATCCAGCAATTGATTTGGTTAAATCGAGCACAAGACGTGACGATTTATTACACGATGATAACACACAACAACGCATGTGGGTTTTGCGAAAATATTTGGCTGATATGAACCCAATCGAAGCTATGGAATTTATAAGTACTCGTATAAAAGGGACAATATCCAATCAAGAATTTTTGGTTTCTATGAGTAAATAATTCAATGAATTATAGATATAAAAAAAGCGAGAATTTTTTTTCTCGCTTTTTTTTGCTTAAAATATGTTAACTAATAAACATTAGTTCTATAATCTTTAATATCACTAGCTTCTTTTAAGGCATTGTACAATTGTCCGCCTCTAGATTGTAATTGTTTTAAAACATTTTTACGATTTAATTCATAACTTGGTAAAGCTGGCGGAATTTCTCTATTAGAAACTGAAATTGCATAAACACCTTGGTTACCAATTATTCCGTTAACTAAAGTTCCCAACTTAGCAGAAGACATAGCACCAACAACAGCAGGTTCAAACCCGATACCGTCTAACATAGGCGTTTCTTGAGTAATTACATTGGCTGTTTTTATAGCTGCGTTAGTTGTTTTAGCAATTTCAGATAAAGTTGCGCCCTTCATTTTTTCTTTAATAATTGCCGCTTTTTTCTCTTTAATTAATATTGGTTTAACACGATCAGCAACTTTTGAAACTGGCGCTAATCCAGCAGGAGTATTTCCGGTTATAACAGCAACAACATACCCTTGTTCAATATCAAAACGCCTAGTACTTCCTACTTTAGAATCTTTTTCAAATGCCCAAATAACTATCTGACGTTGAGAATTTAAGCCCGTTACAAATTCATCTAATCCTTTTAAATCATTAGCTGAAACAACTTCATATTTTTTCTCAGCAGTTAAAGCTGTAAAATCTTTTCCTTCAGCTAATTGAGATGCAAAAGTTTCTGCATTTTCAAAAATTAAATTTTCAGTTTGTTCTGATGGTAAAACTTTTCTGCTTAAAGAAGCTATTTTAATTCCTGTTTCGCTTTTGGTTTCTTCTATTTTGATAATATGAAAACCGAAAATTGTTTCTACTAAACCAATACTTCCTTTTCCGTTTTTAAACACAAAATCATTAAATTCAGGAACCATATCTCCTTCTTTAAACCATCCTAAGTTACCACCACTTTGGGCAGAATTATCTTCAGAATTAGCAAGTGCTAAGGATCCAAAATCAGTTCCAGTCGTTTTAGCCTGAGCTAACAATTCATTTGCTTTAGCTTGAGCTTCTTCTTTAGTTCTTGCAAATGCAGGATTTGCTCTTTCTGCACCAGTATATGAAATTAATATATGACTTGCATTTACCGACGGAACTTCTTTTTTCTCAATAATTTTACTAACTTTTAAAGTTATCCCATCAGTGTATGGTCCATAAATTGAACCAACTGACAAACTAAATAAACTATCAACAAAAGAACCGTTTAGATCCGATCTAAACACAAACTTATCATTAAATTTATTGTCAGAATATTTGTTTACATATTCTATTGGTGATGAAGTATTTCTAAAACCTTCTACAAATTCTGGAGATTTAGTTGCAGCGTTATATTCTTCTCTATCAGTTAATAAATATGTTAATTCATCTCTTAAACTTGCTTCATCTTCTTTAGAAGCTTTAATATCAAATCTTACATAATTAATATCTCGTAATGCTTCAACTTTATATTGCTTTTCGCGTTTACTTATATATTTTTCTATTTCATCATCAGTAATAGTAATTTCACTATCTTCTATTGAGCTAAAAGGAACCTGAACAAATTGCCCGGTAATTTTCATATTAACAAATTGATATGCTCTTTCACCTTCTTTTAAAGTTGCTCCCAAACCAACACTTACAAGGTTTGAATAAGTAGTTCTTTCTAAATTAGTACGGATACTTTTTTCAGTTCTTAGCCACTCTAACCAAGCAGCATTATCACCTACTTCAGCACTTTCCTTTAAATTAACAATATATTCTTTTACTTTATCTTCATCAAATAATCCTGCTTCGTTTTTAAAAATTGGACTATTTTGAATTGCAGGTAATGAAATAATTGCTTGCCATACATCTTGCTCACCAATTACAATTCCTGCAGTCTCTAATTGTGTTTTAAATATTTGTTCGCTAATCATATTTTCCCAAACAGCATTCATCGCCTGAGTTTGTGAAACATTACTTCCGTAATTAGCTTTATAAGCTTCTACTTGTCTAGCAAATTCTTCTCTACTTAAATCTTCTCCATTTACTACTCCAATTGCATTTATTTTAGATGAATCGAAAAATTTCATAATATCTGAAGGACTTGCAACAAATGCAAACAATGCCAAACCAATTATAACGATTAAAAATACTGATCGTTCTCTAATTTTGGATAAAATCGCCATTTTATTATTTTCTTTTATGTTTAGTCTGCGAAAATACAATTTAGTATTCAATTTTTAAAATAAAAAACTGATTATTGAGGATAATATTTACAGTAAATTTTTAAAGTAAAATCTTTGAAGTTAAGCGTATTATTTAGTTTCTTTTATAAACAGAGAAACTGTTTCAATTTTGTTGGATGAAACCTTTGTAATGGTAAATTGGTATTGATCAATTTCAATAATTTCATCAAGTTCTGGAATTGTTTCTGTATAACTCATCAACAAACCACTAATAGTTTCATAAGATTCATCTTCAGGTAGATTTAATTTATAAGTATCATTAATATAATCTACCTCTAATCGTGCTGAAAACTCAAATTCAGTTTCGCTTATTTGATTTTCTAATAAAGAAATGCTGTCATGTTCATCTTCAATATCACCAAATAATACTTCAACAATATCTTCAACTGTTAATAAACCTGATGTTCCTCCATACTCATCTATTACAATGGCAATACTTTTCCGTTTCTTAATTAACATATTTAACACATAGTTGATTCTCATAGATTCAGGAATCATTTCTATGGGTTTAACTATTTCATGGATAGTTTTCGATTTTTTAAACATGTCAAATGCATGAACATAACCCAAAATATTATCTAAATTTTTATCATAAACAATGATTTTAGAATTTCCAGTATTGATAAACAACTGATTTAAGGTTTCGATATCAGCATTAATTTCGACAGCATTAATTTCAGTACGCGGAATCATCACTTCACGGGCTTTGACATTATTAAATTCTAATGCATTTTGAAAAATTTGTATTTCTGAATCTACTTCATCATCATCTTCTGCCTTTTCTAATTGTTGCATTATAAAATCTCCCAACTCTTCTTTGCTGAACTCTTTTGGTTTTTCTGTATTGGAAGATTTTAATACCAGTTTGAGTAAAAAATCGGAAATAGATGTGATAAAATCAGAAAAATAATGAAATATAATATAGAATAAATAAGCAGGAATTGCGAATATCTTCAAGGCTTCATCTGCATAAATTCTGAAAAATATTTTTGGTAAAAATTCTGCTAAAAGTAATATTATTAATGTTGAGATTATAGTCTGAATTAATAGAAAACTAAACTCACTTAAACCTTCTATAGTTAAATATCTCAAAATAAATTCACCCATGTAAAAACTATAAACAACTAACACAATGTTGTTCCCAACCAACATTGTTGTTAAAAACTTAGAAGAACGTTTGGTGAGTTTTGAAAGAATTTTAGCAATAAATCCTTCCTTTTTTTTATCTAGTTCAATTTGTAATTTATTTGCAGACAAGAAGGCCATTTCCATTCCTGAGAAAAAAGCTGAAAGAAATATTGAAACAATTATAACAGAAACTAGTTCAATCATTTAAAGTAAAATTTATTTATTTTCATTTTCAGATTTTATTCTTCTCGACTTTTTATAAATGTACAATAAAATGGCTATAACAGAAAATAATAAAAGTATGAAAAACTTTTTAAGATCTGTCTTATAAGCAATGACAGCTTCTACTAAAAAAACTGCTGAAAATGCTAAATAAAAATATTCAAAAATTCTTAGTTTTTTCATTTGATGATAATTTAATTGTTGTATTTTGAATAATATCTATTTCATCTACTGAAAATCTTTAACATAAATATTACCTTTTGTGCTTTTCATATTCCAATTGGTAAGATTTTCATTTGATTCAAATCCAATGCCACTAATGGTATCATTTTGTGTTGTTAAAGTAAATTCTTTTTCAGTATAAAAGAAATGTGTTTTTTGATCCCAAAAAAGTTGATCTGTTTTAAGTTTAATTTTCTGACGATGATTTTCAATAAGTACTTGATTTCTAATTTCAGTAACTTGAGTTTTACTGTAACTAATACCATAATTACTAGATATGGTAATTGAATCTCCATTTTCATCAAAAGAAATAACTTTTAAACCTTTTGGAAATTCTGTATATGGATGGTCTTTTCTGTTGCTAAAATCAAGAAGTAATGGTGTGGAAAGCTTTGATTTTACTATACTAGAATCTGAATAAGTATGGTTAATATTTTCAGCCACCCCGATTGGTAAATTTTGATCTGCTAAAAAATCTTGTACCTTTTGTGAGTTGTTGCTACAAGATAAAAACATTGCTACCATAAAAATGATAGCAATGCTTGAAATTATATTATTGAAAAATGTTTTCATGAAACCTATTAAGGAACTCTCACAGTTTCTCCAATCCAACAGCCAATTCTAAATGAAGAACCGGATTCTTTTCCTTCAACAAATATTAATTTTTTTGTAGGAATATTTGCAGCATAACTACTGATATATCTCTCTGCTAATGATGAAATACTAGGGTCAACCGCTTTTGCTTTATATGCTTTTTCTAAAGCAGCCACATAAACCATTCTTTTTGAAAATTCGTCATTTCCACATGAGTTAGCGCTTGCGGCATATAAAGTGCCTATTAATAAATAAGCTCTTCCTAAGTTTGATCTATAACTCAATGCTTTTAAGGCATAATTTCTTGCTTCTATATTATTTCCCTTTCTAGCCATTTCTTGAGCAATTGTAAACAAGTAACCAGCTTTTTTAAACCCATCTGTTTCTTGATCAACTGCTTGTTGGTAATATTTTAATGCTTTAGTTGATTCTCCTTTTTCAAATAAAATATTGGCATAGAAAATAGAAGATGTAGGTGAAGGATCTGCTTTAACATATGCTTCAACTAATTTACCATATAATGGATCCGTTGTACATTCCTTAACATACATTCTAGAAACTGCTCTTTTTAACCAAACAGCATTTCCTCTATTTTCTTCTATTTGTTTTGTATATAATGGTATTAAACGATCACAAGTAGAAATTGATATAATGATATCATCTAAACCACCTTCAATCTGACCTAAAGCAGCTAAATTGGTTTCGAAGGCATTTTTCTTTCTCTCTTCTGTTGGAGAAAGTGTTTGACCTTCTGCTAATCTTTTCTCATATTCTTCTAAATCTCTAGAATAATTATCCATTTTTGTGCCAACTGCTTCTACTAATTCATCGTAGGTATCAAAAACATATTGCGGATTGGTATCTTTATTTCTATCAATTACTCCTTGAAAATATCTGTACATTGATTTGATTCCCATTCTTGTAGGATCAATTTTAAAAGCTTTATCTAATAATACAAAAATTTCATTGTCAGAAGCCGCTGCAGATTCCATAAATTCAGCATAATCACTATAAACTTTAGCCAAATCTTCATCAGGATAATACTTGATTCGTTGTTCTACTACACGTTTTACTAAAGCTAATGCTTTTTGTTTTTCAACACCAGTAGCTTTTATATATCTAGCTTCAGCTATATCCATTCCATTTTTATAAATATTAACGGATAGTGTTGGGCAATTTTCAAAAGTCCAAATCCAATTATCATATGCCATATCATAATTGTTGGTTTTAAAATCACCTCTAAATAAATTATACTTTACTGTACACTCTTCAGAAACTTCTTGAGAGAAAACAGCCATACTGCTTAAAAACAAAATCAGTACTAGTGTTAAATGTGAAAATTGTTTCATTGTCACTTACATTTAGTTATTAATTAATTTTTGCTTTGTTGAACCATTTATCATTTAATGATAAACTTACTTTTATGTTAAAATAGTTTTCTTGAATCAATCCTAAATCTGTTTTTCCTCTTTTCCCAATTTCAAAACCAAGGTTAACATTTGATAATTGATTTCCTATTGGCAATCCTACTCCAAAAGTAATGCCAAAATCATCAATACCTGTATATTGATTTGGATTAGTGGTTGCATTAACCATTAAACCAGTTTGTTCAAACTTCATTCCAACTCTATAAGTAACTCTATTCCAATAACTTGAAATAGAATTATAATTTGGTGTGTAAAAACCTCCTACTGATAATTTGGATGATTTTTGATATTGAGCTTTTGCTGTTGTTAACACACCTGTATTAAATTTTAACGCATCCTGAAAACTATATTCTAAACCAGCAAACCATTTTTCATTTTTACCAACTCCTAAACCTATTGCAGTTTTCAATGGCTTTACAATACTTGATTTTGCTTCATGAAAATAAGCAGTATCTCTTGGTATTTCAGTGCCATTACTATATGTTAAAGAATAAATATACTCTTTTCGGTCAGTATTCAAATCATTTTCTAATGAAACTGTTAATCCTGTATATAGTTTAATTTCATTGTAGATTTTCGTTTTATAATTAGTCCCCAATTTTAAACCGAATCCGTTTAAATAATTAGTATTCAAATATTTTGTAGCTAACTGAACATCTCTTACTTGTTTAATTGTTTGATTTTCAATATTTCCAAAAACATATTCTGCTTCTAAACCAATATTAAAATCTTTTAAAACATTATATCCTACTCCCGTAAATACACGATTTGTACCGCCATTTCCTTTTAATAAAGTAATATCTGTAATTTCATCATTTGAATCTTTATTTTCTATATATAAATTATACCCAACTGAGCTTTTAGGCATTAATCCAAATGAAAAACCCATTTTTTCACCAATTGGAAAACCTAAAGCAAAATAAGAGGCTGTAGAAGTTAATCCTTTTTCTGTTGTAACACCATCTTTTACTGTAACAAAATTACTCGAACCTG
>JAUYUF010000010.1 GCA_030694835.1 Flavobacteriaceae bacterium
TTTTTTTGTTAAAAAAGCAATCAGAATATTAGAAAATTGCTCTTAATTTTAAATCATGTAAATTTGTATTTTAAAATAGAATATGAGTAAAAAAGTAGTCATAGTTGGAGGTGGAGCAGCTGGTTTTTTTGCTGCGATAAATATTGCTGAAAATAGACCAGATTATGAAGTGATTATTATTGAAAAAAGTGATCAGGTCTTACAAAAAGTAAAGATTTCTGGTGGTGGACGATGCAATTTAACAAATGCTTGTTTTGATCCTAAAGAGTTAGTAAAATTTTATCCAAGAGGTGGAAAAGAACTATTAGGTCCTTTTAATCAATTTATGACTGGTGATACTATGGAATGGTTTGAATCACGTGGAATTCCTTTAAAAATAGAAGACGATAACCGTATATTTCCAGCTTCTAATAGTTCACAAACTATTGTTGATTTTTTTATTGATACCACTCAAAAATTAGGAGTAAAAGTGTTGACTCAGCATCGGGTTGCAACGGTTTTAAAAAAGGATAATCAATTTGAAATAGTAACCTCTAAAGGTAATTTTATAGCTGATATTGTGTTGATGGCTACTGGAAGTAATAATCGTATGTATCAAGTTATAAGTCCTTTGGGTCATAATATTATCCATACAGTCCCGTCATTATTTACTTTTGAAATCAATGACAATCGATTAAAAACAATTCCTGGAATTTCAGTTCCTAATGCTACTGTTCAAATTAAAAACAAGGAGTTTTCAATGGATGGTCCTTTATTAATTACACATTGGGGAATGAGCGGACCAGCCATTTTAAAACTCTCAGCATTTGCTGCTCGATATTTGGCTGAAGTAAATTATTATTTCGATTTAGAAGTTAATTGGCTTTCAAAATCAGATGAATTAGTTATGTCTGAACTAAAAGAATTTAAATTAGCACATCCTAAAAAAACAATGATTTCTAAGTCAGTTTTTCCTGAAATACCAAATAGATTATGGGAACAAATTTGTTTGTTTGTTAATATTGATTCAAAAATTATTTGGGCAGATTGTGATAAAAATCAATTACAAAAATTAACAAATGAAATTACTAAGGCTAATTTTAAAGCAACCGGTAAAAGTACTTTTAAAGAAGAATTTGTGATGGCCGGAGGTGTCGATTTAAAAGAAATTAACTTCAAAAAAATGGAAAGCAAAATTCATCCAAATCTTTTTTTTGCTGGTGAAATTTTAAATATAGATGCTGTAACTGGTGGATTTAACTTCCAAAATGCATGGACAGGAGCTTATATTGCAGCTTTGTCAATAATTGAAAATTAAAAACTTAAGCTACTTTTTCAATGTGCCCTAAATGATTTTCTTGCATTGGCGGACAAGTTTGGCTGCCATAAGAACAGAAGATACATTCATTTTCCTCTTTTGGTTTAATTAAAGAATTGCACTGCTCACATTCATAGGTAAATAAACACGAATTAAGAGGCATTTCTTCTTCTTTTTGATGATTGCATTGGGGGCAAGTTATGATAGAATTTAGTTTAATATTCATTATATAAAGTCAATAAGATTAGCAAAAATACTACTAATTTTTAAATCTCAAAATGTTTATATTTGTCAAAAAAATTATTTTGAAATCAAGTGATTTTATATTTCAGGATCAAACTTCTCATATTGAAAGTGATAGCTTTTCTTGGATAGCACCAAGTAATATTGCATTAGTAAAATATTGGGGTAAAAAAGAGCCTCAATTACCAGCAAATCCTTCTATTAGTTTTACTTTGAATGATTGTAAAACAGAAACTACACTGTCTGTTGTTAAAAAAAAGGATGAAGATTCTAATTTTTCAATTGATGTATTTGTTGATGGGAAATTAAATGAGGAGTTTAAACCTAAAATATACAAATTCTTTGAGAGGATCGTTTTGTATCAACCATTTTTAAAAGATTATCATTTTAAAATAGAAACTCAAAATACTTTTCCTCATAGTAGTGGAATAGCTTCTTCAGCGAGTGGAATGGCCGCTTTAGCGATGTGTTTAATGAGCTTGGAACAAGAATTAAATCCTAAAATGACCTCTGATTATTTTTATAAAAAGGCATCTTTTTTGGCAAGATTGGGTTCAGGAAGTGCTTGTAGAAGTATTGAAAGTGAAATAGTAGTTTGGGGAAAAAATAAAACTATTAAAGGAAGTTCAGACTTATTTGGAATTCCTTTTCCATTTAAAATTCATCCAAAATTCATTAATTATCAAGACACTATTTTATTGGTTGATAAGGGTGTAAAGCAAGTAAGTAGTTCCGTTGGTCATAGTTTAATGGAGAATCATCCTTTTGCAGTTCAGCGATTTAAGCAAGCACATCAAAATCTAGAAAAGATAACTGAATGTTTAACTACTGGAAATCTTGATGATTTTATTTCGGTTGTAGAAAGTGAGGCGCTTACCTTACATGCGATGATGATGACAAGTCAGCCTTATTTTATATTGATGAAACCAAATACTTTGCAAATTATTGAAAAAGTGTGGGAATTTAGAAAGCAAACTAATTTGCCTATTTGCTTTACATTAGATGCCGGAGCCAATGTTCACTTGCTTTATCCTGAGTTTGTTAAACATGAAGTGAAACAATTTATTGAAAGTGAATTAGTGATGTTCTGTGAAAATAATTCCTATATTTGCGACAGTATTGGAATGGGAGCATATCAATTATCAATTTGAAAGAACATGAAAGGACCGCTTTTTTACGCTAAAATCTTATTGTTTGGAGAGTACGGAATCATTAAAGATTCTAAAGGTTTAGCTATTCCGTATAATGTTTATCAAGGTGCTTTACAAATTCCTGATGAAATAACAGAATCGACTAAAGATTCTAATCAAAAATTATGGGGTTTTTATAATTATTTAAATCAACTCGATAAGAGTTTAGTAGTATTTAGATTAGATGATTTAAAATCTGATTTAGACCAAGGAATGTACTTTGATTCTTCTATCCCACAAGGATATGGAGTCGGTAGTTCTGGTGCATTAGTAGCATCAATTTATGATAAATATGCTGACAATAAAATTACTGTTTTAGAAAATTTAACTCGTGATAAATTGTTGATTCTTAAAAGAATATTTGCTGAAATGGAATCTTATTTTCATGGAAAAAGTTCTGGATTAGATCCTTTAAACAGTTATTTGAGCATTCCCATTTTAATTAATTCAAAGGATCATATTGAACCTACAGGTATTCCTTCGCAAACAGAAGGAAAAGGAGCTGTATTTTTATTAGATTCAGAA
>JAUYUF010000027.1 GCA_030694835.1 Flavobacteriaceae bacterium
CCAAAAAAATTGTTGCTCAAATAGACAGTTTATTGCTAAATGGGTTAAAACCTGCCCAAATTACTGTTATAGGGACTTCAAAAGGTGGATATATAGCTCAATATGTATCTACTTTTTTAAATAATCCGGAGGTAAACTTTATTTTTATCGGAAGTTTCAGAGACATCGATATTAAAAATCTGCCTGATATAAATTTTTGCGGAAATATTTTAACGATATATGAAAAAACGGATGTGTTGGGTGTTTCTGCAATTAAAAGGAAAGAAACCTCAAGTTTAAAAGTTTCTAGATTTAAAGAAATCGAACTGAATACGGGACTTAGACACGGTTTTTTGTTCAAGCCTCTGAGAGAATGGATTTATCCATCGATCCAGTGGGCAAAACAAAATTATGAACTGAATTAGAAAATGTAAACTGTTATCTGCAAGGACTCATGATAATAATTTTTTTAATTAAAAAAACTTCTTACATTTGCGAATCAATATAAAAAAATGAACTTAACACAATTACATCATCATCATTCTCATCATTGCTCTCAGGCGATGTGGAAATGATATATGTAATTTAAAACAATATTTCAAAACCCGTCTGAGTAAATCAGACGGGTTTTTTGTTTATAGCCCCAAACGTTTACTCAGACACAAAAAATAAAAAAAATGAGTAAACTAAAGATTGCCATCCAAAAAAGCGGACGATTAAATGAAGATTCTCTTAAACTCCTAAAAGATTGCGGAATAGCAATAGATAACGGAATAGATCAACTGAAAGTAAGTGTTTCAAATTTTCCTTTAGAGATTTTATATTTAAGGAATTCGGATATTCCTCAATATATTGAAGACGGTGTTGTTGACATTGCCATAGTGGGTGAAAACTTACTAATTGAAACGCAGAAAGATGTCGCGATAATTGAAAAACTCGGTTTTTCTAAATGCAGACTATCACTGGCGGTACCTAAAGAAATAAAAGATGATTCTTTAGCTTATTTTGAAGGGAAAAAAATCGCTACCTCTTATCCCAACACCTTAAATTCCTTTTTAAAGCAGCACAACATTAATGCTGAAATACACACTATTTCTGGCTCAGTAGAAATAGCTCCCAACATTGGTTTAGCAGATGGGATTTGTGACATTGTAAGCTCAGGCAGTACTTTGTTCAAAAATGGATTAAGAGAAACTCAGCTTATATTAAAATCAGAAGCTGTTCTTGTAAAATCATTAAAACTGGATGCTGCTAAAGAACAAATATTAGACAAGCTTTTGTTTAGAATGAAAGCAGTTTTAAGAGCTAAAAACTCCAAGTATATTTTAATGAATGTGCCGAATGCCAACATAGAAGAAGTGAGTGCTATTTTGCCTGTATTAAAAAGTCCCACTATACTTCCTCTGGCTGAAAAAGGTTGGAGTTCGTTACACAGTGTAATAGACGAAGATAAATTTTGGAATGTAATTGATGCGTTAAAAAATGCGGGAGCAGAAGGAATTTTAATAATCCCAATAGATAAAATAGTATTATAATGAAATTCATTAAAAATCCATTAAAACAAGAATGGGCTGAATTAATTCAGCGTCCCAAAATGGAGCAAGAGGAACTGACCGATCTTGTATACAATATTCTAAATGAGGTAAAAGAAAAGGGAGATGAAGCACTTATAGAATATGGTAAAAAATTTGATAAGGTAGCATTAGAACAACTTAGAGTAAACGATATAGAGTTTGCCGTTGCTCAGTCTTTAGTTTCAAATCCGTTAAAAGCAGCCATTGAAATTGCTAAAAATAACATTGAAAAATTTCATGCAGGACAAAAAATAGAAGAGCAAATTATTGAAACTACAAAAGGTGTTCAATGCTGGAGAAAAAGTGTGGGTGTTGAAAAGGTCGGGTTGTACATTCCCGGTGGCACCGCTCCTCTTTTTTCAACTATCTTAATGCTTGGAATCCCGGCAAATTTGGCTGGTTGTGGTGAAATAGTTTTATGCACTCCTCCAAATCAAGATGGAGCAATAAATCCTGCCATTTTATATACAGCCAATTTAATCGGAATCAACCAAATTTACAAAGTTGGCGGTGCACAGGCCATAGCTGCTATGGCTTATGGAACAGAAACCATTCCTCAGGTATATAAAATATTCG
>JAUYUF010000030.1 GCA_030694835.1 Flavobacteriaceae bacterium
CCAGCAAATTCAACACTTCCTCTTTCTTGGTCTTTAGGCGAATAAGTTCTTTTAATTAAATAATAATTTCATTATTAAGGAAAGTGGATAGAGTTTCTATCCACTTTTTATTACCAGCAACAAATTATCATAGAGTTTTAATGAGTTTAAGTTGATAATTCATGAAAATACTCGTAAATTCCATTTGATTAATAATCAATAAAATTTAAAAATGAAACGTTCAAAAATTATTATGATTACAGGTTCAGCAATGCTTCTGGCACTTTTTATATTTCCACTTTGGAATATTACTTTAGAAGCTCCGCAGTATCCTGAACCTTTAGGAATGGATATTTGGATTAATAAAGTGGTAGATAGTAATCCAAATGATATTAAAAACATTAATTTGATGAATCATTATATTGGCATGAAAGATGTGCCAGTAACAATGAAGGAGTTTAAAATTTTCCCAATAGTAATATTAGTAATGGCTGTGCTAGGCATATTAATTGGAATCATCGGAAAAAGAAAATTATTTTTATTTTGGGGAATTACCATGATTGTTTTGGGAATAATTGGTATGTATGATTTTTATTTATGGTTATACGATTATGGTCATAATTTAAATCCGCATGCTGCTATCAAAATTCCAGGACAAGGATATATGCCTCCTCTTTTTGGTGCAAAATCAATCTTAAATTTTAATGCTATTTCATTACCTATGACTGGAGCTTATTTTATGGTTGTCGGAATTGCTCTTTCTTTTGTTGCCTTTTTTCAAGCAAAAAAAGAAACCAAAAAAATATATTATTAAATAGTTTATACCTCTTTATTTAATGAAAAAAATAATCATTTATATTTTATCAATAATGCTTTTCATTTCTTGTAAAGTTGAACCAAAAGAAATCAACTTTGGTCAAGACGCTTGTCATTATTGTAAAATGACAATTGTTGATAAACCATTTGCATCAGAAATTGTAAATTCTAAAGGAAAAGTATATATGTACGATGCTATTGAGTGTATGATTAAAAATCTTGAAAATGAAAATCTTGATGCCAAAATGTACTTAGTTTATGATTTTGAAAATACAACTCAATTTATAAATGCATTGGAATCTCATTTTGTAATAAGCAATAAAATTAAAAGTCCGATGGGTGAAAACCTAGCTGCATTTAAAAGCAAATCATCTGCGGATAAGTTTTTAGAAAATAATGGAGGAAAACTGTTTAATTGGAATGAAATTAATAATCATTTAAAAAAAGATGAATAATAAAAAGTGGTTATTTTTTGTATTTGTAATAATTACAACACCATTATTATCATCTACAATAGAAGTTTGTAATAATTGTAGTATTAAGTCTTTAAATGAAGCTATAAAGCTTGCGAAACCTAATGATGTAATCAAAGTAAAAAAAGGAATATATAAAGAAACTAATATAATAATTGACAAAGCTTTAACCATAATTGGAGAAAATTTACCAACTATTGATGGTCAGTTAAAAGGTGACTTATTTAAAATTATTGCTGATAATGTCATTATAAAAGGTTTTAATATTATTAATGTTGGTAAAGATTTCGCCAATAGTAATACCGCTATTAGAATTCAAAGAAGTAAGAATTTTGAAATTTCTTCAAATAGGTTTGAAAATATTCTTTATGCTATTTATATTGAAAAATCATCCAAAGGGAAAATCAATAACAATAAAATTTATGGGAATGCCATAACTGAAATAAATTCAGGAAACGGAATTCATCTTTGGGATTGTAAAAGTATTTTAATTACCAATAATTACATTGAAAAAATGCGCGATGGTATTTATTTAGAATTTGCAAGTAATTGTGAAGTTGATAATAACATCAGCACTAAAAATATTAGATATGGTCTTCATTTCATGTTTTCTAATGATAATAGCTATATAAAAAATAAATTTATTAATAATGGTGCTGGAGTAGCGGTAATGTTCTCAAAAAATATTAAAATGCTCAATAATCATTTTGCAAAAAATTGGGGAACCGCCTCTTATGGGCTTTTATTGAAAGAAATTAATGATGCTGAAATAAGACATAATGTTTTTGAAGAAAACACAATTGCTATCAATGTTGAAGGATCTAATCGAATTAATTACGAAAATAATAATTTTACTAGTAATGGATGGGCCTTAAAAGTTAGAGGTGCTTGTTATAATAATGTGTTTATAAAAAACAATTTTTTATATAATTCTTTTGATGTATCCTGGAATACTAAAATGAATGATAATTTATTTAAACAAAATTATTGGAGTGAATATACAGGTTATGACCTAGATTTAGATGGTGTTGGAGACGTTCCATACAGACCTGTAAAATTATTCTCTTATATTGTAAATAAAACACCAGAAGCTGTAATATTATTACGTAGTTTATTTATCAATCTTGTAGATTTTTCTGAAAAAGTAACACCCGTTTTTACACCTGATTTTTTAATAGATGATGAACCTCAAATGAAACCAAATATATGATAACATTTCATGACGTAAAAAAAGATTTTGGAAAATTAGAAGTACTTAAAAAAATAAACCTAAAAATAAATCAAGGTGGAATTTTTGCTATTTTAGGTCCAAATGGATCGGGAAAAACAACTTTGATTAAATCGATATTAGGAATGGTTATTCCGCAAAGTGGAGTTATAAAAATTGATAATCAAAACATTTTAAAGCAGTGGAAATATCGAGAGAACATTGATTATTTACCACAAATAGCCAATTTTCCAGCGAATTTAAAAGTGATGGAATTAATCAATATGATTAAGGATATTAGAAAAGGAAATTATCGGGATCAAGAGTTAATTCAATTGTTTAGAATTATTCCTTTTTTAGATAAAAAATTAGGTCATTTGTCTGGTGGTACAAAACAACGTGTAAATTTGGTTTTAGCTTTTATGTTTGACAGCCCTTTAATTATTTTAGATGAACCAACTTCTGGATTAGATCCAGTTGCTTTAATTGCGTTAAAAGAATTAATTATCAAAGAAAAAAAAGCAGGAAAAACAATTATTATTACTTCACATATCATGAGTTTTGTAGAAGAACTTTCAGATGAAATAGTTTTTATTTTGGATGGAAATATTCATTTTCAGGGAACAATTTCTGATTTAAAAAAACAAACAAACCAAGACAATTTTGAATATGCTATTGCATCAATTTTAAAAGAAAATTATGTATAAAATATTAAAGTATAGTTTTTACGACCTTATTAGAAGTCGGTGGAGTTTTATTTATTTGTTGTTTTACCTTTTATTAGGAATTGTTTTACTTTTTCTAAATAGCAATTTGTCTAATGCCATAGTAACGCTTTTAAATGTAATTACTGTTTTAGTTCCTTTAATAGGAACCATATTTGGCGTAATGTATTATTATGATTCTAAAGAGTTTACAGAGTTGTTATTGGCACAGCCTATCAAAAGATCGAACATATTTTTGGGTCAGTATTTTGGAGTTGCAATTTCGTTATCAATCAGTTTAATAATAGGCTTAGGCTTGCCTTTTATGTATTATGGTTTATTTGTTTCTGATAAAATTTTTGAATTTTTAACACTAATTATAGTAGGTACTTTTTTAACTTTTATTTTTACAGCGATTTCTTTTTTTATTGCAATTTCTTTTGAAAATAAAATTAAAGGATTTGGTGTTGCAATTTTAGTTTGGTTACTTCTGGCAGTAATTTATGATGGAATATTTTTAATTTTCTTAGTTTATTTTGAGCAATATCCGCTTGATATGTTTTCGTTAGGCGCAATTATGTCAAACCCAATAGATTTAGCGAGGACTTTAATGTTATTGAAACTAGATATATCTGCTTTATTGGGCTATACAGGTGCTGTGTTCAAAAAGTTTTTCGGCACCAATTATGGAGTTATTTTATCCTATTTGGTATTAATATTTTGGACGATTATTCCGATATTGGGAATTTTATGGAAATCTAATAAAAAAGATTTCTGATTTATTTAAGAATCAATATAACTGTTGATAAAATATATTCTACACCAATAGCAATTACTATAAATCCGATTATCCTAGATAAGGCATTGATACCAGATGATCCTAATGCTTTTACTATTAATTGTGAACTGCGTAAAATGAAATAAATTAAAACAGAAATTAGTAATATAGCTCCAGTTAAAATTCCTCTTTCTAAAACTTGTGTATATTCTTGATGATAAGTAATTAGTAAAGAAATTGTTCCTGGTCCAGCAAGCATCGGTATTGCAAGAGGCGTTAAAGAAACATCATCTTGTTCCATAACATCTGATTTTACTTTTTCACTCATTCCCTTATGTTGCGAAAATTTGCCTGTTAACAACGCAAAACCAGAAGAAGTAATGATTAATCCACCAGCAATTTTTAAAGAGCTTAAACTAATACCGAAAAACACTAAAATAAATTTTCCTAAAAAGAATGAAATTATTAAAATGACAAATACGTTTATTGCAGTAGAAAAAGCAATTTTATTGATTTCTTTTTTTGATTTTTCCTTTGTTAAACTTACAAAAATAGGAACGGTTCCTAATGGATTAATAACAGAAAAAATAGCAGCTAAAGCAATTAGAAATAAACTCATTTTATTTTTTTTGGTAAAAGTAATGATATGTTTTAAAACCTATATTAAGGAATCGTTATGATTTAGTTCTTTTTATATTAAATGGATTGTTTTCAGTTTTCGGTTCTCAGTTACTAGTTTTCAGTTTTAAATTATATACTTGATACCTGCTACCAGCTACTTGATACTTATTTCTCAATTCTACTCAATAAAGTTTCCAAAATATTAATAGCAGCAAGAGTTATTTTTGTTCCTGGTCCAAAAATTCCAGTTACTCCAGCATTATATAAATAATCATAATCTTGACTAGGAATTACGCCGCCAACAACTACTAAAATATCACTTCTACCATATTTTTTAAGTTCTTCAATTACAAGTGGCATCAATGTTTTATGTCCAGCAGCTAAAGAAGAAATTCCCAAAACATGTACATCATTTTCAACAGCTTGTTTAGCAACTTCTTTAGGAGTTTGAAAAAGTGGTCCAATATCAACATCAAAACCTAAATCAGCAAAACTAGTTGCTACTACTTTGGCACCGCGGTCATGACCATCCTGTCCCATTTTAGCAACTAAAATACGAGGTCTTCTTCCTTCCATTTCAGCAAATTGATTGGCTAATTTGGTGGCTTTTTGGAATTCCTTATTATTTTTTATTGTTCTTGAATACACTCCAGATATAGATTTTATATGAGCATGATAACGCCCAAAAGCAATTTCTAAAGCATCTGAAATTTCACCTAAAGTGGCTCTTTCTTTTGCTGCATTGATAGCCAAATCTAATAAATTTCCTTCACCTGTTTGCGCACAATGAGTTAAATTTAATAAAGTCTCTTTTACTTTTTCATAATTTCTTGTTGACTTGATAGCATTTAATCTATTTATCTGACTTAAACGAACAGCGTCATTGTCAACCTCTAAGATACTTAATTGGTCTTCTTCTTTTAACTGATACGCATTTACACCAACGATAATATCTTGTTCACTATCAATTTTAGCCTGTTTAATTGCAGATGCTTCTTCAATACGCATTTTAGGTATTCCAGCTTCAATAGCTTTTGTCATTCCTCCAATTTGCTCAACTTCTTGAATGAGTTCCCATGCTTTAGTTGCAATTTCTTCGGTTAGTTGTTCAACATAAGTGGAACCAGCCCAAGGGTCAACAGTTTTTGTAATAGCAGTTTCTTCTTGAATATAAATTTGAGTATTTCTAGCAATTCTAGCAGAAAAATCTGTTGGTAAAGCGATGGCCTCGTCCAAAGCATTGGTGTGTAAACTTTGAGTTCCTCCCAGTGTAGCAGCCATGGCTTCAACAGTTGTTCTAGCTACATTGTTAAAAGGATCTTGTTCTGTAAGGCTCCATCCACTGGTTTGACAATGGGTGCGTAATGACATTGATTGTGGTTTCTTTGGATTGAATTGTTTTACCAATTTAGCCCAAAGCATTCTGCCTGCCCTCAATTTTGCAATTTCTAAAAAGTGATTCATCCCAATCGCCCAAAAAAAGGAAAGTCTAGGTGCAAAATCATCGATATCTAATCCTGCAGCAATTCCTGTTCTGAGGTATTCCAATCCGTTAGCTAAAGTGTATGCTAATTCAATTTCTGGAGTTGCGCCTGCTTCTTGCATATGATAACCAGAAATGGAAATAGAATTATATTTTGGCATTTTCTGACTTGTATATTCAAATATATCAGCTATTATTTTCATGGATGGAGTAGGTGGGTAAATATAGGTGTTACGCACCATAAACTCTTTTAAAATATCATTTTGTATAGTTCCAGAAAGTGATTCTTGAGCCACTCCTTGTTCTTCTGCAGCAACAATATAAAAAGCTAAAATGGGTAATACGGCACCATTCATAGTCATAGAAACAGACATTTCATCAAGTGGAATTTGATCAAAAAGAACCTTCATATCTTCAACAGAATCTATGGCAACACCCGCTTTCCCAACATCGCCTTGAACGCGTTCGTGATCAGAATCATATCCGCGATGTGTGGCTAAATCAAAAGCAATTGATAATCCTTTTTGTCCAGCTGCTAAATTTCTTCGATAAAAAGCGTTGCTTTCTTCTGCGGTAGAAAATCCTGCATATTGACGAATTGTCCAAGGCTTATTAACGTACATGGTAGAATAGGGACCTCTTAAAAAAGGTGGAATTCCGGCAACAAAACCTTCATGCTGATGCGAAGAAATTACCTGATCAGTTGTCTTGACTTGTAGTTTAGAAAAATCCTTACGCTTCATATTCTAACCTATTTTGTTCATATTTTTCGGCTAATCTTAATTGAATAATTGGAGGAATTATAGTTTTTCTTACTTTTTTTCTAACAAAAGGGTAAATTTCAATATTCGCTTTCATTTGATCAGATGGATTGGGATACTTATTGCTTCCTAATAAAATGATTTTCTTTTCATCAAAAAGTTCTTGTTCTTTTTTTGCGTTTTCACTCACTTTTCGTTGAATTGTACCTTCTTTTAATTGTTTTAAAAAGCCACCACTTTGTTCAATTTCTTTAAAAAGAGCCAATGCTTTTTCTGCCATTTGTTTTGTGATTGATTCAATATAATAAGAGTTGTTGGCAATTTTGTCAGCATCCTTAAAATAACTTTCTTCCTTTAAAATCAATAATTGATTTCGAGCAATTCGTTCTCCAAATTCATTACGCTTACTAAAAATCCTATCATAAGAAACATTAGAGATGGTAGTTATTCCTCCCAAAATAGCACTCATACATTCAGTTGTTGTACGAAGTATATTAGTGTTGTAATCATATATTGATTTGTTTCGCAATGTTGGTTCAGCAAATATTTTTGGTTCAGCAACAACATTATATTCGCTTAATAATAGTTTCCACAAATATCTAAAAGCTCTTAATTTTGAAATTTCAAAGAAATAATTACTGCCAACAGAAAAATGAAATTGAATATGATGAGCAGCTGAACTCCCAAAATGATGGAGATATTCATTAGCTTGTGCTAAAGCATAGGCAATTTGCTGTATATTATTTGCTCCAGCATTTTGATAAATAGTAGTATTAACACCTAATAAATGTAGGTTTTTATCTGTAGTTGATATAAGATTTTCTAAAATTTCATGATCCTTTTTAAGGTTGTGATACCAGTTACCAGTTTCAACTAAATTTTTGATAAGATCAAGATTATAAAAAACAGTTTTTTCTTTTAATTGATTGAAAAGCAGCGACAAAAATTGCTCATCTAAAAATTTAAAATCAAAATGGATTTCAGTTTCAGGAAATTCTTCAAAAATATTTTTTAGTAAAAGAGTAGGATTAAATTTATCTTGAACAATAAATTTGATGGATTGTGCTCCTCTTTTTAAAGAATCTAATGTAATTGAATTGGCTTTTCCATCATTTGACACGAAAATTGTTTGACAAATTTTATAATTTTCATGAATATCAGGAACTTCAATTTTTTCAAATTCATCAGCATGGTAATAAGGTTTGACAGTTATTCCATCTAAAGTGTGAGTTAATAAAGTTTCATTATAATCAGCACCTTTTATATCAAATTGGATTTTTTGTTTCCATTCAGATGTACTAACAGTGTTGAACTCTTTAAATAGAAAATCATTCATACTCATTATTTTATAGTGTCATATTCAATTAAGAATAAATCTTCATTTTCTTTCTTCATATGGTATTCTTCTCGAGCAAATTTTTCCAGTTTTTTTGGATTTTTTAAATCTTTAATAATTTTTTTGTCTTGCTCTATTTCTTTTGAATAGAATTCTCCGGATGATTCTAACTTTTCAATTTCATTATTTAACATCTGATGTGTTTCATAAGAGTTTTGATCAAAAAAGAGCATCCAAACAGCAAATCCTAAAGTGATTAGGAAATATTTATTGGTCAAAAACCTGAATGTTTTTTTCTCTTTAAGCTGTTTAAACGTCATAAATATTAAAGTCTATTACTAATTACAGTTCTAACAATGTCTATTGCTACGGTATTATATCGATCATTAGGGATAATGATATCAGCATAAGTTTTGGTAGGTTCAATAAACTGTTGATGCATTGGTTTTAAAGTGCTTTGATATCTTCCTAAAACCTCATTTATGTCTCTTCCTCTTTCTTCTATGTCGCGTCTGACCCTACGTATTAATCGTTCATCAGCATCAGCATGAACAAAAACTTTGATGTCAAACAAATCACGTAATGCTTTGCTGTTAAATATTAAAATTCCTTCAACAATAATCACATTTTTAGGATGTGTTTTATGAGTGTCTTTTGTTCTATTGTGAGTTATAAATGAATAAACTGGTTGCTCAATAACATTTCCTTTTCTGAGTTCTGCAATATGTTCTACTAACAAATCAAAATCAATAGCATTTGGGTGATCAAAGTTAATTTTAGTACGATCTTCATAAGAAAGGTCTACAGTCTCTTTATAATAGGAGTCTTGAGAAATAACACACACTTCATCTGGTGGGAGTTCATGAAGAATTTGATTTACGACTGTTGTTTTTCCACTACCTGTTCCTCCAGCAATTCCTATTATAAGCATAAGTTTGATTTTAATACGTTACAAATTTAGCAAAATATAGTGAGTGAATAACCTTGAAAATAAAAAAAGCCTTCCAAAAGGAAAGCTTCTAAAATTGAGCCGATAGAGGGACTCGAACCCACGACCTGCTGATTACAAATCAGCTGCTCTAGCCAGCTGAGCTACATCGGCAATTTTTGTCGGGGTGGCAGGATTCGAACCTGCGACCTCCTGCTCCCAAAGCAGGCGCGATAACCGGGCTACGCTACACCCCGTAAAAGTGTGTGCAAATATAGTACTTCTTGTAGTTTGCACAAATGATTATTCGAAAATTATTTTATAAAGTCTAGAAATTGCTGTTGAAAGTTCTTCAATTCCTACATTTCTACTTTTTCTGATACTTTCTTTCCCATCAAAAAACACCAAAATAGTTGGTTCAACAAAAGCATTGTAATAAGCAGCTACGTCTGGTAACTGTTGTATATCAATAAAATAAAATGAAATTTTGGGATAATTATTTTGAATCAACTGAAATACTTTAGGTTCTAAAGCTTCTCCTAATGAACATTTAGTTGTAGAAAAGAAAAAAAGAACTCCTTCATTTTCTTTGATAATGTTTTTTGATTCTTCAAGAGAATTAAAAGTATTGTAATTCATTTTTATATTTATTAAACAAAAATAGAACATTTAAAAGAATTATTTTAAATGATATTGATATTATAAAAAATGATATTCAATTATGAGCATTGAATTTAAAATCTTTAAATTTGTACATAAAATAAAAATTATGTCGAATACAATTGAAAAAATAAAGTGTCTTATTATAGGGTCTGGACCTGCTGGATATACAGCAGCTATTTATGCAGCAAGAGCAGATTTGAAACCAGTTATGTATACTGGAATGCAAATGGGAGGTCAATTAACAACTACAACTGAAGTTGATAATTTTCCGGGCTATCCACAAGGGGTTGATGGTACTTCCATGATGGAGGATTTAAAAAATCAAGCTGAACGTTTTGGAACAGAAGTGCGTTTTGGATTAGTAACTCAAGTAGAGTTCAGTAAAGAAATAGGAGGGATTCATAAAGTAACTGTAGATGAATCTCATTTAATTGAAGCTAATACTGTTATTATTGCAACTGGTGCAACTGCCACTTATCTTGGTTTAGAAAGTGAACAACGCTTAAAAGGTGGGGGAGTTTCTGCTTGTGCTACTTGTGATGGCTTTTTCTATAGAGGTCAAGAAGTAATTGTAGTTGGAGCGGGTGATACTGCTGCTGAAGAAGCTACCTATTTAGCTAATTTATGTACTAAAGTTACCATGTTAGTTAGAAGAGATGAAATGAGAGCATCTAAAGCAATGCAAAAAAGAGTATTTAATACTAAAAATTTAGTGGTAAAATTCAATACTGAAATTGATGAGATTTTAGGTGATAAAGTAGTTGAAGGTGTTCGTGTAATTAATAATATTACAAAAGAAAAAGAAGTAGTACCAGTAACTGGAGTTTTTATAGCCATTGGTCATAAACCAAATACCGAGATATTTAAAGGACAGTTAACAATGGATTCTGTCGGTTATTTAATAACTGAAGGTAAAACAACTAAAACCAATTTGCCAGGTGTTTTTGCAGCTGGGGATGTTCAAGATAAAGATTATCGTCAGGCTGTAACTGCTGCTGGAACTGGATGTATGGCAGCTTTAGATGCTGAACGTTATTTAGGTTCTCTGGAATAAAACTTAAATTGATTATAAATCAAAAGCCCATATTTTTTGTGGGCTTTTATCTTTTTATATGCTAGTAAATGGTAAGAACTTAAAATAATTTAGAAATTTTCTTTTTATGAATTTGTGCTTTTCCTTCTAGTTTTTCAATTTCAACAACAGGATTATTATAAATATTTACTTCAGCTTTGTTTGAAAGTGATAATTTGACACTTTCTTTTACATTCACAGTTATATCTGTTCTTGAATTGGCATCAATAAAAGCATTCTCAATTTTAAAATTTTCTCCATTAAATGTTCCATTATTTCTTGCTTCAATTTCAATTAATGATCCTTTCCCTTTTGCAATTAAAACACTATTATTTTTTATTTCAGTTTTAAGAGAATCTATTTCACCTTCCAATTTTAGCTCACATGCATCACTTATTTTAGCTACAATATTTTTTGAGAACACATCAATAGTTAAGTCTGTATTTTTAAATCCATTAATCTTAAAATCATCAGCATCTATTTTTACTTTAAAGTCGGCATTTTCAAAAGCATTTATAGTTAGTTTTCTTAATATTAATCTTGTATCAGCATAAATATTTGCATTTTTATAGGCTGAAATTGTATGTAAATCTTCGTTAACCGTTACATAAACATTCCTCTTTTTGCTCTTAGAAATCTTGTCTGAAAAATTTATTCTCAAAGTATTGTTATCAACTTGAACTCTAATAGCACTTTGTAAATTCTCATCTGTTTCTACAGCTACTGTATTGTTATTTCCTTGTGATAAGTATACATCTACATCATCAGAAACTTCAATATTATTAAAATTTGATACTTCTCTATTTTGTGTTGTGACAATTTTATTGCCTCTTAATTTGGATTGTGAAAAAATATTTACAGATGTTAAAACTAAAATGGAAAGTCCTATATAGAATTTATATTTCATATAATTAATGATTTTTAATTTAAAAAATAAATTTACTAAAAAAACCACATCTATTGATGTGGTTTAATAATTTTAATTAAATGTTAACAAGTTAATTCTTATGTACACTTCCTCCAGATGAGGTGTTTTTTACTAACCTTTTAGGGGTTCCTTCGTAATCGATGCTTCCTCCACTACTAGCAGTTGCAACTAGTACATCAGTTGCAAACACATCTATACTTGCACCACTTGATACTTTTGCTTCCACCTCATCTGCTTCAAATCGATCAGCTCTAATAGTTGCTCCGCTCGATGATTTTGCAGAAAATATTTTAGTTTTTCCTATAATTTTAATGCTTGATCCACTTGATGAGGTACTTGTTACATCATTTGAGACAATCTCTACTCTTATACTAGACCCACTATTTGATTTTAATTGAACAGATTCAGAATTAATTACATCTTCACTAGTAAGAGAAGCTCCGCTTGATGTGCTCAATAAATTGATATTTTTTGCTGTTACGTATACATTTTTGGTAGTTGCTTTTCTTACATTTTCATCAAAATAAACTTCTAAAATATTGTTATTATTTACTTTGGTAATTAAGATATCTTGAAGATTTTCATCAGTTTCTACTATAATTTTCTCATCGTTACCTTGTGTTAAGAAAAGACTGATTCCTTGGCTCACTTTAATTCCGTCAAATGAACTATTTGGAGTTCTTTCTTCAGATGTAACATGGCTGTTTCCTTTTGTTCCAGTTAATACACAAGATGTTGTACTTATGATAACTAATAAAAGGACAATAAATTTAATAATTGATTTCATAATATTTTTATTAATTAGTTAATATTTTATTTGATCAATTTTTATAGTTTGATGGGTTTTTAAATTGACAAAATCCAATGTTTATTGTTTAGTAAAATGTTCTCTCCAACTTTTATTCTAGAAGTTTTTCCGTTTTCATCAACTCTGATATCTATTCCGTCAGCATCAATTTTTACTTTTACATTATCGTCTTGGTTATTTTTAATTATCTCACTACAATCAAGACATTTTAAACCTTCATCTGTCATTTGATAATAATGTTTTATCATATCATCATCATAAATATCATCTATATTTTCTACATTATATAAATATGTTTTAGTTGATTTGTCTAAATAAATAAGTGAGTTTATAGGTAGAAATACCGTGATTTCTACTTCTTGATTTTGATAAATATTTTCTAAACTGGAAAGGAAATATCCGTCTAATTGTAGTTTTTCATCAGTTAAATTGAATTTATATTCAATTTGTTCTGCAAATGAATTTGCAGT
>JAUYUF010000047.1 GCA_030694835.1 Flavobacteriaceae bacterium
GGCTAAGTCATCTGATAATTGTTGATATCGATCTGCTAAAAAACTCATTTCTAACGGAAAAGCATAACGTTCATTATCATCATAAAACTTAGGCAAAAATGGATTATCAGCAAATCGTTCTAAAACCATTTTCGCATTAAAATCTTGTGCAATTTGATTGGCTAATGATGTTTTTCCAGCTCCAATATTTCCTTCTATGGCGATGTAATTATACTTTTCATACAAAGGAATCGGGCGATTTAATTTGAGATCTACTTTTTCAACTAAAGTAGTATCAGTACAATCGTTAATGCATTCAATTATCGATTTTTTAGCAATGGGATGAATGCAATTAGGAGCGATTTCAGCCAATGGTTCTAATACAAATTTACGGTTTAACATTTTTGGGTGCGGAACCACTAAATTTTGAGTGTTAATGACCTCATCATCAATTAGAAGGATATCAATATCTATTACTCTAGAAGCAAATCCACTATATATTGGTCTTACTCTTCCAACTAAATTTTCAATTTTCAACACTTCTTTTATCAATAATTCAGGTGTAAAATTGGAGGTCAGCGACACACAAATATTCAAGAAATAATCACCAACAAAACCCCAAGAATCTGTTTTATAGGTAGCTGAAATATTTTCAACAGTACCTATGCGCATGCCAATCAAGTTAATAGCCTTTTGGAGGTATTCCAAACGATTGCCCTGATTACTTCCCAAGGATAAATAAATGGTTTTTACGTTGCTCATAATTGATATTTACAAAGAAAATAAATGTTATCTTTAATACTGTATATTTGTGTAGCATTTTATAAACAATTTTCACATGAACTTTTTAAAGAACATTTTATCAACCATTTTAGGCGTTTTTATCGCTTTCGGAATACTCTTTTTTTTATTGATTTTATTAGCTTCAGCTATTGAAACAGAAGAAGTTGTAACAGTTAAAAGTCAGTCAGTCTTAAAATTATCTTTTGATGATAGAATTATAAAAGATTATGCTCCAAAAGATGAAAGCGCTATAGGTATGTTGTTGGAAATGGAAAGTCCTTACTTAGGATTTGATCAAGTTTTAAATGCAATTGAAAATGCTAAAGCAGATAATAATATTGATGGAATTAGCATAGAAATGACGATGGTAAATGCTGGAATGGCACAAACGCAAGCGCTACGCAAAAAATTAATGGAATTTAAAGAGACCGGGAAATTTATTTCATCCTATGCTGATTTTTATGAACAAAAAAACTACTACCTCAGTTCTGTTGCTGATTCTATTTTTATCAATCCTTTAGGTTTGGTTGATTTTAGAGGATTAAGTACCGAAGTATTGTATTATAAAGATTTTGAAGATAAATATGGTGTTAAAATGGAAGTGGTACGCCATGGAAAATATAAAAGTGGAGCAGAACCTTTTCTTTTTAATAAAATGAGTGATGAAAATCGGGAGCAAATAAAATCATTTTTAACTTCTATGTGGGATGAAATGGTGTCTGAAATTGCTGTAAATAGAAATAAAACTACTTTAGAACTCAATAATCTAGCTGATAATTTAGGAGGTAGAAATGCTGATTTAGCAGAGAAAAATGGTTTGGTAGATCAAGTTGCTTACCAAGATGAATATATTTCTTTTTTAAAGAGAAGAGTTGGAATTACAGAAGATAAAACGCTTAATACCATTTCATTAATAGATTATATAAAGTCTGGAAAAGGTAGGAAAACAAGTGCTGCTACAAGTAAAATTGCTATCATTTATGCACAGGGTGAAATGATTTATGGAAAAGGAAATGAAGAATATGTGGGACAAGAAATGATGATTAAATCCATCCAAAAAGCAAAAAAAGATAAAGAAGTAAAGGCTATTGTGCTGAGAATAAATTCGCCTGGTGGTGTAGCGATTACTGCTGATATGATTTGGCGCGAATTAGAATTGGCCAAAAAAGAAAAACCAATTGTAGTTTCGATGGGTAATTTAGCAGCTTCTGGCGGTTATTATATTGCTTGTAATGCCAATAAAATATTTGCAGAACCAACAACTATAACTGGTTCAATCGGAGTTTATGGTTTGATTCCCAATATTCACAAGTTTTCAGAAACTATCGGAATTAATGCAGAGCAAGTTTCTACTAATAAAGCACCTAATTACAGTTTATTTGAACCAATGTCGGAAGATTTTAATCAGGTTACACAACAATCAATCGAAATAATATATAATACTTTTTTAAATAGAGTTTCGGCTGGTAGAAATATGAGTGTAGAAAAAGTGGACGAAATTGCGCAAGGTCGTGTTTGGTCTGGAAAAGAAGCGCTCAAAAATGGTTTAGTTGATGAGTTAGGAAGTATGGAAGATGCCATAAAATATGCTGCTTTAATTGCTAATATTTCTGATTATAAAACGGTTAATTATCCTCAATTTAAAAAAGAGTGGAAAGATGCTTTTGATATGGTTCCTTTTATTAAAAGTTCAAAAACAAAATTGTTAAAAGAGGAATTAGGTGAAGCACAATATCAATTATATGAAGCTATGCAAAAAGTTTCGAAACATGAAGGCGTGCAAGCAAGAATGCCTTTTGTGTTGGAGATTAAATAGAAGTTATAATTTTGAATGTAGAATTTTGAATTAATTTTTTTAACATTTAATAAAAAGAAACTTAAACCAAAATAATGATGAAAAATAAGTTGATTAGTTATTTTTTACAAGGATTGCTGTATATAGCGCCCATTTCGATTGTGATTTATATCGTTTATGCCCTATTTAATTTCATGGATGGGATTTTACAAAATTTATTGACAGAATTTTTTGGCATCAAAATTCCCGGTTTAGGTTTGTTGATTTTGGTGATATTCATCATTTTTATCGGATTTTTAGGTAAAACCATTATAGCCGATCCATTAAAAAAATTGTTTAAAAATATCATTGAGAAAGTCCCTTTTTTAAAGTTTATTTATGCTGCTTTTGATGATTTAGTAGCTGTTTTTGTTGGGAAGGATAAGAAATTCAACAAACCGGTTTTAGTTAAAATCAACAAAGAATCGGATATTGAGAAATTGGGATTTATCACCGAAGAAAATCTAGAATTTTTAGAAGATAAAGCTAAAGTTGCTGTTTATTTTCCGCATTCTTATAATTTTTCAGGTGAATTATTTATAGTTCCAAAAGCCAATATTACACCAATAGATGTAAAATCTAGTGAGTTGATGAAATTTATCGTTTCGGGTGGCGTAACCGGAATATCGAAAGAAAATAACCCAGAAGTTTAAGAGCAGTTTTAAACTTGTTTCTTTAGCGCTGAATTTTGCAGTAACAATTCCAATTCTTTAAATGAATCTTTGTCAACCCAATCAATATTGATAACCAATTTATCTGTTGCTGTAAACAAAGTTAAATCGCCGGCAAACTTTTTTATTTGAATGATGTCTGATAAATTAATTTTTTTTGGAAACAGCGAATTTTTAGTTAAAACACCACTTTCAATTTTTAAATATTGTTTTTTCCATTCAAACAAGAAAGTTCCTAAACTTAAGAAGCCAATAAAAAAATATCCATAGAAAAAAATACTAGGATTGTCATCTAATAAAAATGCTGCTAATCCCAACACGGGAAATCCTATTCCAAGAATGAGTTTAGATCTAAAATAGTTCTTTTTATAGCGTATAATCATTTTAAATATTTTGTACGTTATTATCTCATTTTTAAAACAGTAACAATCAATAAACTCCAACCAATAATTAATATCAATCCTCCAATTGGAGTAATTGGTCCTAAAAAAGTAAGTTTTTTATTTTTGGCGGACGAAATAACCAATCCATATATACTAAAGGAAAATAAGATAATTCCAGATATAAAACTATAAATCATATAGGTTTCCAAAGTAGAATTCAATTCCAAATTAAAACCTAGAATCAATAACAACAAAGCGTGAAACAGTTGATATTTCACACCCGTTTCAAAACTTTTTAACTGATCATCAGAAAGAACTTTTTTCAAAGTATGTACTCCAAATGCTCCAAAGACAACAGCTAATCCGCCGAATAAACTTCCAAAAAGTAAGGTAAATGGTGTCATAATAAAGTTATATTATTTTTAGTTAAAGCAGTAAATGGTATTTTATGTTGATAATTTGTCAAAGAATATCAATAAATTTTAAAAATATTAAAATAAATAGATTTTTTTTTGATAGATTTTTTTTTTTTTTTATACATTTAACTCGAAAAGAAATTACAAATAAAAATGCTATGGATTTAAGATTTACCTATCTCTTATCGTGTCTTTGTATACACTCCATTTATGGTGAGTTAGAACAATCATACAAAATCCTCTGTTTATATAATTTAAAGTACAATTACGCTTAATAGATTGTTTAACTTAAATTGTTGCCTATGAAATAACCAACTAATAAACAGAGGAAAGTGTTGCAAAAGTAATACATCTCGCAGGTTAATCAAAATAATTAAAGAGCGTATTGCTCAATTAACCAATTAAAATTTATAAAAATG
>JAUYUF010000048.1 GCA_030694835.1 Flavobacteriaceae bacterium
GTCCCTGGTTCAAGCCCAGGTGGGCCCACTTAATTATCAAAGAGTTACGAAGACAATTCGTAACTCTTTTTTATTTTAACACATACAATTTGCATACAAAATACCTCAAAAAGGCATTATCAAAGGATAGTAAAAAAAACCGCTATCTAGGGTCTGCTGAAAAACTCAGACAGGAATTTTTAGTTTGATTGGATATAGGTTCAATATTTGTCGATAAAAAATTATTTGAACCTTTATTTGATCTGCATTTTGACCTAGCCTATCAAATATTTCTTTTGCTGAAAAACTAATCACCGATCTTACAATAAGGCACGGGAGTGCCGCCCCGGCCAACTTGACCAGGTTGAGCACCAAAAAGATGCAGGCAATCCATGATTCGCTCGTTACTCTTAGTCTGGCTTTGATCCGGTTTAAACCATAACCGGTTTTGGCTTGCCCAAACTTGCCTTCGATCGGATTGCGCTCTCCCGGACTTACGTGATTTGGCACTGCCGATGGCCTTCCAAGTGGCTTGGCCAGTAGTTTTATGCCTTTCTCTTTCAAAGCCGCACGATTGGCGCGGGTGCAATAGATTTGGTCGGCAAGCAGCTCTTTAGGATAGCATCCAAACCGCTTGCGGTATTGTTCAACGTAATCCATCATGTGGCTACCTTCGTTAAAGGCATCCCAACTAAGTTCGTCCAGAAAAGAAATGCCATCGATAATCGAAACATGGATTTTAGCCCCAAATTCTACCTTTGCCTGACTTTTGCCACGAACAATAGGGCGCACATGGGGCTGATGTATACTGACAATCCGGTCTTCAACGCTATGTGTTTTAGAATCATACATTTGTTTCTGCTGAACGTAAAGAGTGTTGACCACCAAAAGGTATTTGTGTTGTTTTGGCTTTAGCGGAATCTGTGGATAGGCATCCAACAGGCGATTTATTGAAATCAGGTTGCGTCTGAGAAAACGCAATTGACTGCCAACCGATTTACGGATTTCCTTCCGGGATTTGTTCTTCTTTTGTGCCGTTTTCAGATAGCGTTTACGGGCTATCCTGCGATATGTCCGGGGTTTATTTTGATGTAAGCCAGAGTTGTAAAGTAGGTCGATCAACTGCTCTGTTTTTTCCCTCGATTCTGAAATAAGGTCTAAATCTGTTGGATAAGAAATATCTTGTGGACAGGCTGTAGCATCAAAAATTACCCGACCTTTGTTTTCAGATTCCGCTGAATCGTTTCTGTCCTGATCGGATGGAGGTTCTGAATTGTTTTTCTTCGATTCCAGTTTTGTCTTTAGAAAGACAATCCGTTCGTTAATGGCATTCATGTTTTCCATGCTCAACCGCTTACGGAAATCAACAAATAAGGACGCATCAAAGGGGGGGGCACTACTAAAACTCGAATAGCCAAGAAAGTACTGCATGTAAATGTTCTCTGAAATCTGGTCAACCGTCTCTCGGTCATCCAAATTACACAGGTGTTTGATGATCATTGATCCAATAATAACCCGTGGACTCAATGGTGGACGACCCGTTGGGCTTACTCCAACATTCTTCAGATAAAGATTACAAACTTCATCCCATGGCATCAGCCGGGACAGCACCACCCAACGGTTCGTAGGATTAAGCTCTTGCTCAAACGGACTTTGAAAACAATCCATTGTTAGCTGGCTTGGACTGATGTACGAGGGGGTTGGTGCACGCTTTTTGAATACCTTTTTCATATTTCCTTGCACTTATTTCAACGAATATCGCCATAAATATCTTTATTTCATATACATGGCTATTTTTAAGCAGACCCTATCTAGAAGAAAGCGGTTTTGAAAGAGGAAAATCAAAATTGATTCGGCTTAGACAACAGTAATCTCACCCAAATATTTACTGTTTGCTACTGTACCATCCAGACTAATAAATGCAATATAGTATACAACAACATCGCCGGAATAATTCACAGGAACGGTTAAGGTTTGTGAACCTTCAGTTCGTGCTGCTCCGTTGGTAACGAAAGCGGCTTCCTTTTTAACTGGATTTAATACCACAATCATTGCTAAATCTGTAGGATTAGCGTTCACCTGATCCGAATTGTCATCCCAGGTAAAATCCACTTTATTAGCTACTGTAGATTCGGCTAGAGCATGTAATACCGAAGCCAAAGAACCTCTGCTGACTAATGCACTGGCATAATCAATAGAGTAATCAGGATATGCACCGATAAGTGCGTTGTTCAGGTTGTA
>JAUYUF010000049.1 GCA_030694835.1 Flavobacteriaceae bacterium
AACCTTTCATGAACTTGCACATGCTTATTTTCCTTTCTTCGTGGGTATAAATGAAGTTAAATATTCTTGGATGGAAGAAGGTTGGGTTACTTTCTTTACCATAAAATTTATACAGTCTTATTACAAGGGTGGCAAAGATGAAAATGCCGTATTAGACAATTATTTGAATTCCTATAATAAATCGGCTGGCGTTATGTGGGATATTCCGCTTATTACTCCTTCGTTTCTTTTAACGTATAGGCCTTCTGTTGGCCAATTGTCATATATAAAACCTGCTTTCCTGTATTTAACCTTGGAAAATATGCTTGGTGAAGCCACTTTTCAAAAATGCTTGAAAACGTATATCAATCGTTGGGCAGGGAAACATCCAACGCCTTATGACTTTATGTTCACCTTTAACGAAATAAGCAATCAAAACTTGGATTGGTTTTGGAATGCGTGGGTATTTCAACCCGGATATGGCGATTTAGCTTTAACAGGATTTGACAAGAACACGTCAAAAGTTCACATCAAAAATATAGGAGGATTGCCAGTGCCTATTATTTTAAAACTTACCTACAAGGATGGTAAGGAAGAATTAATTAAAAGGACAGCGGAAGTTTGGTCTCAAGGCGATAGCTCAGTAGCAATAGAAATTGACACTATTAAAAACTTACAGTCTATTCAATTAAATACAACCCAATATCCCGATTCAGATAAAACTAATAATAGTTTGGAAATAAAACTGTAGCTAACAGCCACTACAACGGATTTACTTCGTCTGTTCGGCTTGCAGCCTCGGGTGGGCATTGGGCTAAATAAGGTGTTGGTTTCCGGTTAGCATTATTTTTTAACATAAAAGGGTAGTGCGTGATTTATTTGGTTACTTTTGAAAGAGAGGTTTGTTTAGGAGATGGTTTTTAGACGGGCTGAGGTTATGGGCATTAAAATACTTATCTAAACATTACTGTATGAAAACTTTTTCCTTTTTCTTTATTTTTATTGTTTTTTCCTTATGTGTCCATGCACAAAAAGACACTAAAATTGTGATTGGTACGACGGATAGTATTCAATCGAAAATTTTGAATGAAAAAAGAAAGTTTAGGATATATGTGCCTGCCGCTTCTAGTGTGCCTGCTTCTGGTAAGCAACGCTATCCTATTATATATTCTATAGACGGTGATGAAAACTATTTCACCATGTTGACAGCGACAGTTCGCTTTTTGAGTACTATATACGTTCCTGTTATTCCTGAACACATTGTTGTAAACATTATGGATACTGATAGAACAAGGGATTGTACACCTACGCATAGGGCGTATGACCCCTATTATGCAACTTCCGGCGGTGGAGAAAATTTTATATCCTTTATAGAGAAAGAATTAATCCCTTATATAGATGCCAAATACCCAACAACAACCAACAGAACAATTACCGGAGGTTCTTTGGCGGGACTTATAAGTATGCAAGTTTTTTTGCATCATAATCAATTGTTTAATTCCTATATACCTTCTGACCCTAGTTTTTGGTGGGACGATGATTTGACAGTAAAGCAAGCTGAAAAAATATTGGCCAATACGAAATACAAAGGAACTTCTTTATTTATAGGCATTGCTAATAACATTCCAACAGGATGGGATATCAATACAGTTGAGAAAGATACCTCTGAAGCTTCTGGGCACATACGCACTATTCTGAAAATGAAAAAACTATTGGAAAAAAATAAAGACAATGGTCTGAACTTTCAATCTAACTATTACAATAACGAAACGCATGCCTCTATAGGTCTTATGACAGCATATGATGCTTTGCGTTTTATTTATAAAGACTATGCTATAACCGAGAAAGACATAACTGATACTACTGTAAATTTGTTGGATAAATTGAAAACAAATTATGCATACTACAGCACAGAACCTACTGAAACGAAAGTAAATGATGTTGGTTATTGGGCTTTGTATTTAAAACAATTTAAAAAAGCAGCGGAGCTTTTTAACTATAATCTTGACAAATATCCTGAAAGCTATAAAGTGTATGTTGCGATGGGAGATTATTATGCCGCTATTGATGACAAACCCAATGCTATCATTAATTACAAAAAGTCATTGGCTATTGAAGAAATTGCGGATATAAGAAAGAAATTAGAAAAGGTTGAAGGGAAATAAAACGTTCTATAATTGCTACTATAACGGATTTGGGGGATTGGGTTAATTTGGTGTTACTTTCCGGCTTGCATTATTTCTTAGCATTAATGGTTAGTGTTTGATTTAATTGGTTATTTTTGAAGGAGAGGTTTGTTTAAAAGAGGGTTTTTAGACGAACTGCCGTTAGGCACAATATTAACCCTAGAAATTTTATAATGAAAAATCTATTCAACTTAATTCTATTTTTAAGTGTAGTTTGTTCAGCACAAATTGATAATACTTCCTTGAGTTTTAAATACAGAAAATTTGGAGTAATTGGCAAACAAATAAATGTAGAATTCAAATTTATTAATTCGGATTCTATTATGGTTTACAAGACAATTGACAAAAAAATGGAAATGCCATTCAAAATAGAAAAAACAAAATATGATTTATTAATTAAAGAGTTACAATCGACAATTGAATTAAAACCAAAAGAAGAAGAAATTATTTGTTTTCATGGAAACTATATTAATATACAATATGTTGAGAATGGAAAATTTAAAAATA
>JAUYUF010000051.1 GCA_030694835.1 Flavobacteriaceae bacterium
CCCTAGAAAGCAAAGAAGAACGCAATACAATGGCATTAGCTATTATTGATGTTATGGGTAATATTCAACCGCATTTAAGAGATGTGCCAGATTTTAAACATAAACTTTGGGATCAACTTTTTATCATGTCTAATTTTGAATTAGATGTAGATTCTCCTTATGATAAGCTCACCAAAGAAGTTTTGTTAGAAAAACCAGAGCGATTGGATTATCCAAAATCAGCATCAAAGTATCGTTTTTACGGAAACAATATCCAAACGATGATTGATGTTGCTAATAGTTGGGAAGAGAATGAAATGAAAGATTTGTTGATTCTGACAATTGCTAATCATATGAAAAAATGTTATCTTATTTGGAATAAAGATACTGTTGATGACAAAATAATATTTAAGCATTTAAATGAATTATCTAAAGGAAAATTATCGCTTCCTGAAAATACAGAATTAAGTAATGATATACCAACTGATTCTAAACAAAAGAAAACTTTTACAAAGTCAAAAAAACATTACTCAAAAAAACCTAGAAGTTAACTTATGGCAAAGTTTAAAATTGAAGGAGGCTATCCTTTATCTGGTGAAATTACACCTCAAGGAGCCAAGAATGAAGCCTTACAAATTGTCTGTGCTGTTTTACTAACTCCAGAAAAAGTAACCATTCATAACATTCCTAATATTTTAGATGTCAATAAATTAATTTTTATTTTAGGAGAATTAGGTGTTAAAGTCAATAAACTTGACGCTAATTCATATGAATTTCAGGCTGATGACATCAATTTAAAATATTTAGAATCAGAAGAATTTAAAAGAGACGGAAGCTCATTAAGAGGATCAATCATGTTAGTTGGGCCCTTATTAGCTCGTTTTGGAAAAGGATATATTCCAAGACCAGGAGGTGATAAAATTGGCCGTAGAAGACTCGATACTCACTTTGAAGGTTTTATTAATTTAGGAGCTAAATTCCGTTTCAATGAAGAAGAACATTTTTATGGTGTAGAAGCAAAAGAATTGAAAGGAACTTCAATGTTATTAGATGAGGCTTCAGTTACAGGAACAGCCAACATAGTTATGGCAGCAGTTTTAGCCAAAGGAACTACCACTATATACAATGCAGCTTGCGAACCCTACTTACAACAATTATGTAAAATGTTGAATAGTATGGGCGCCAATATAAAAGGTATTGGATCCAATTTATTAACTGTTGAAGGCGTTAAAAATTTACATGGATGTACACATCGTATTTTGCCCGATATGATTGAAATTGGAAGTTGGATTGGTATGGCCGCCATGACAAAATCAGCCCTAACTATTAAAAATGTTAGCTGGGACAACTTAGGCGTTATTCCACGTGTATTTCAAAAATTAGGAATTAAATTAGAGCGAAAAGGTGATGATATTTATATTCCTGCTCAAAAAAGTTATAAAATTCAAAAGTATATTGATGGTTCTATTTTAACTGTTTCTGACGCTCCTTGGCCTGGATTTACACCAGATTTATTGAGTATTGTCTTAGTTGTAGCAACTCAAGCAAAAGGAAGCGTTTTAATTCATCAAAAAATGTTTGAAAGCCGTTTGTTTTTTGTAGATAAATTAATTGATATGGGTGCAAAAGTTATACTTTGTGATCCACATCGTGCAACTGTAATTGGGATGAATCATGAATACCCTTTAAAAGGCACGACATTATCTTCTCCAGATATTAGAGCAGGTGTTTCTTTACTTATTGCTGCTTTATCAGCAAAAGGAACAAGTATCATTCAAAATATTGAACAAATTGATAGAGGTTACGAAAGAATTGATGAGCGCTTACGCGCAATAGGAGCTAGAATCGAAAGAATCGATTAAATTATTTCCCGTTAACAGCGGGAATTTTTTATAATGACAATTTGACACTTTTTAAATTATGGCAATGAATTTGCTAGAAAAAATCAATAAAAATATAAGCAGTTAATTTATGAGCGGAAAAGCTAAAAAAGAAATAGAAGATTCTAAAATTGAAGAAGTTACAGAAAATCAAGAAATTAAAGATCAACTAATTGAAGAAGAAAAAGTAAAAGAAGTTATTTCTGATTCCGATTTGTTAATACTTGAAAAAGATAAGTTTCTTCGACTTTTTGCCGAATTCGAAAACTATAAAAGAAGAACTACTAAAGAACGAATAGAACTTTATAAAACTGCTAATCAAGATTTAATGACAGTTTTAATTCCTATTTTGGATGATTTTGATAGAGCAATATTAGAAATAACTAAGGTTAAAGATAAAAATTTGTTGAAAGGTGTAGAGCTTATTCAGAATAAATTTAAATCAACGCTGAAACAAAAGGGTTTAGATGAAATATTTGTTAAATCTGGAGATACTTTTGATGCAGATCAACATGAAGCTATTACAATAATTCCTGCTCCGACACCAGATTTAAAAGGTAAAATTGTAGATGTAATTGAAAAAGGATACAAATTAGGTGATAAAATCATCCGTTTTCCTAAAGTAATAACAGGACAATAATTAAGAAGAAATGAAGCAAGATTATTACGAAATATTAGGAATCAATAAATCAGCTAATGCTGCAGAAATCAAAAAAGCTTATCGTAAAAAAGCTATTGAATTTCACCCAGATAAAAATCCAAATAATAAAGAAGCTGAAGAAAAATTTAAATTAGCCGCTGAAGCTTATGAAGTGCTAAGTGATGACAATAAAAAAGCACGATATGATCAATATGGACATGCTGCTTTTGAAAATGGAGGCGGTGGAGGTGGTCACTATGGTGGTCATATGAATATGGAAGATATTTTCAGTCAGTTTGGTGATATTTTTGGAGGTCACTTCGGAGGAGCCTTTGGTGGTGGAAGATCAAGTGGAAGAGTTAGAGTTAAAGGAAGTAATTTAAGGATTCGAGTTAAATTAACTTTAGAGGAAATTGCAAAAGGTGTTGAGAAAAAAGTTAAAGTAAAAAGAAAAGTTCAGGCAAGTGGAGTTTCTTATAAAAACTGTGGTACTTGTAATGGTAGTGGTCAAGTGATGAGAGTCGCACAAACTATTTTAGGAAGAATGCAAACTAGTAGTACTTGTCCAACTTGTCATGGTGCTGGACAACAAATCAATAATAAACCAACAGGATCTGATGAAAATGGATTAATTATTCATGAAGAAACTGTTTCAATAAAAATTCCACCAGGAGTTTCTGATGGAGTACAATTAAAAGTAACAGGAAAAGGTAATGATGCCCCGGGATCCAATTCAATTTCTGGTGATTTAATCGTTATTATTGAAGAGCTAGAACATGAAAAATTAAAAAGAGAAGGATCTAATTTACATTATGATTTATATATCAGTTATCCAGAGGCTGCTTTAGGTGTTAATAAGGAAATTGAAACCGTTACCGGAAAAGTCAAGATTAAAATTGATGAAGGAACTCAATCAGGTAAAATTCTTCGCCTAAGAGGTAAAGGATTACCAAGTATAGAACATTATGGAGAAGGAGATTTATTAATTCATGTGAATGTTTGGACACCAAAAACACTTTCTAAAAAACAAAAAGACTTCTTCGAAGAAATGTTACATGATGAAAATTTTATCCCAAATCCAAGCAGTGCTGATAAATCATTTTTTGATAAGGTAAAAGATATGTTCTCATAATAAAAATATATTGAAAAAGATTTGCATTAATAAATTAACTTATTATCTTTGTTATATCATTAGATTAGTCTAATGATACTTTTTCTTTTTCATAGCAATTTTCCCACTCAATCTTGAGTGGGTTTTTTTATTTTAAAACCGTACCTTTGCAAAAAGCAGATCGTCTTATCGCTCCGATTTATCGGGGAGGAAAGTCCGGACACCAAAGAGTAGCATAGCGGATAATAACCGCCCGGTGTAAACCGAGGACAAGTGCAACAGAAAGTATGTACAGTTAGGCTGTAGTGAAACCAGGTAAACTCTATGCGGTGAAATGCCATGTATATTGAAGTTCAAGAGTTACTCGCTCAATTTCAAGGGGTAGGCAGCTAGAGCTAATAAGTAATTATTAGTTTAGATAAATGATAAGAATTCTTAAATATTGAGTTTTCTTAATATTTAAGAATACAGAATCCGGCTTATAGATCTGCTTTTTATTTTTTATATTAATTTGATTAAAATTACTTAAATAAAATCTTTTGAATTGATATTTTAATCATCATATTTGAATACTACAAATCAAACTCGTTTCTAATTAAGTTTTAATGAATAATCTCATCAAATATTCAATTATTAAAAATTAATTACATCTTTTTTGATAAAATCTTAAATTTAATTTAATCATTGTACTATTCTATTAAAGATTTTTAATTTCAACTTCTATTGCTTAATTTTGCAAAAAATTATTTAAAATAACAACTTAAAAATAAAATTAATATGGCCTTTGATATTAAAATGATTCATAGTGTTTATAATAGAATGAAAGATAGAGTAGATGCTGCAAGAGAAGTAGTTGGAAAACCATTAACATTATCAGAAAAAATACTTTATAATCATCTTTGGGATGGTAAAACAACCACTGCTTTTAATAGAGGAAACGATTATGTAGATTTCACTCCAGACCGAATTGCTTGTCAGGATGCAACTGCACAAATGGCTTTATTACAATTTATGCATGCAGGTAAAAAGTCAGTTGCAGTTCCTACTACAGTGCATTGCGATCATTTAATTCAAGCAAAAGTTGATGCTGCTACTGATTTAAAACGCGCTAATGAGAGTAGTAATGAAGTTTTTAATTTTTTAGAATCAGTTTCTAGTAAATATGGAATTGGTTTCTGGAAACCTGGTGCAGGAATTATTCATCAAGTAGTTTTAGAAAATTATGCTTTTCCAGGTGGAATGATGATTGGAACTGATTCACACACCGTTAATGCTGGAGGATTAGGAATGATTGCTATTGGTGTAGGTGGTGCAGATGCTGTTGATGTGATGGCTGGAATGGCTTGGGAATTAAAATTTCCTAAACTAATTGGTATCAAATTAACTGGAAAATTATCAGGTTGGACTGCTCCAAAAGATATTATTCTTAAAGTTGCTGGTATATTAACTGTTAAAGGTGGAACTGGAGCTATAATAGAATATTTTGGTGAAGGAGCTCAGTCTTTATCTTGTACAGGAAAAGGAACTATTTGTAATATGGGAGCAGAAGTAGGGGCCACTACTTCAACTTTTGGTTACGATGAATCTATGGAGCGTTATTTACGTTCTACTGATAGAAATGATGTTGCTAATGCTGCCAATGCTGTTAAAGATTATTTAACTGCAGACCCAGATGTTTATCAAAATCCTGAACTTTATTTTGATCAGGTTATTGAAATCAATTTATCAGAGTTAGAACCACATTTAAACGGACCATTTACGCCAGATTTAGCTACACCTATTTCAAAAATGAAAGAAGAAGCTATCAAAAATAACTGGCCTCTTGATATTGAAGTTGGATTAATTGGTTCTTGTACCAATTCATCTTATGAAGATATTTCTAGAGCTGCTTCTTTAGCAAAACAGGTAGCTGATAAAAACTTAAAAACTAAAGCAGAATTCATGATTACTCCTGGTTCTGAGCAAGTTCGCTATACTGTTGAAAGAGATGGGTTTATTAAAACATTTGATAAAATTGGTGCCACTGTATTTGCAAATGCCTGTGGACCATGTATAGGAATGTGGGATAGAGTAGGAGCTGAAAAACAAGAAAGAAATACTATTGTACATTCTTTTAATAGAAACTTTGCAAAACGTGCTGATGGTAATCCAAACACTCTTGCTTTTGTTGGTTCTCCTGAGTTAGTAACTGCTTTAGCAATTGCTGGTCGATTAGATTTTAATCCTTTAACTGATAAATTAATCAATGAAAATGGAGTTGAAGTGATGTTAGACGAACCAACTGGTTTTGAATTACCCCTTTTAGGTTTTGATGTAGAAGACACTGGTTTTATTGAACCTGCTAAAGATGGAAGTGGAATC
>JAUYUF010000061.1 GCA_030694835.1 Flavobacteriaceae bacterium
AAAGGGTAATACCAATTAAGATAGAGTAATATTTTTTCATGTTGATTTTGTATTACAAATTGTTCAAATTTATGAATTTAACTGTTCTAATATAAAATTTACAATAAGTTTTATTAATACTAATATTTGAATTATAAAAAAAGTCCGCAATTAGCGGACTTTAAAAATTGTTATTTAACAATAGTCATTTCATCAATAATATGTTTGGCTCCAGCATATTTATCAATTAGCCATAAAACATATCGAATGTCAACATTGATAGTTCTTTGTAGTTTTGGATCAAAAATTACATCACCAGCCATTGCCTCTATATTACCATCAAAAGCTAATCCGATTAATTCACCTTTTCCGTTGAGTACTGGTGAACCAGAATTTCCGCCAGTAATATCATTATCGGTTAAAAAGTTAACAGGCATAAATCCATTTTTATCGGCATACTGCCCAAAATCTTTTTGTTTGTATAAATCTAATAGTCTGGTTGGTAAATCAAACTCATCATCGCCTGCTTTATATTTTTTCACCATACCTTCCATAGTGGTATAGTTGTTAATTTTAGCATCATTGCGTTTGTCTGTAGGTAAAGCCATAACTTTTCCATAAGTTAAACGTAAAGTAGAGTTGGCGTCAGGATATTGAATTGGAGCTAATTTAGACTCACGTAATCCTTCAACTAACAAACGGAATGCTGCACCAAAATCATTTTGAGCTTTTTCAATTTCTTCAGATCTAGAATTAGCATGATTTAACAAATCATTAGAAAGTTGATATAATGGATCGTTTATTACTAACGCTTCATTTGGCAACATCAAAAATGCTTTCATTCTTTCTTTTGATGAAAATAAACTTAAATCGAATGCATTGTTTACATAGGATGTGAAGTTATTGTTGTTTTCTTTAGATAATTCAGCAACCATAGATGTTAATGGATAGTTACCAGCTTTTGTGGCATATAAGTTTAATTGAGCTGCTAAAATGTCTTTTTCTGCAGGAATATGTAATTTATCAAAGAAACCATCAATCATTTCATTTAATCTTCCTTCCATTTCTTTACGCTTTGCAACATCAGCTTTGGCGTAATTTTCAAATTGTCTTCCTAAGCTTCTTGAGATAGCACCATACGAGCTAGTTCTTAGTAATTGTTGTAGATAATTATCGTGTTTTGATTTCTCATTTGTTAATGCGTAGTAGTTGTTAATGGTAGAAATTACTTTTCCATATTTAGCTTTATTAGCTGGTTTATTGGCCCATTTATCAAATTTTGCTTCTTGTTTAGCTTTTGATTGTGCTGTTCCAAATTTGCTTAAAGCGTCAATCATTCCTTGACGATTTTTCCAATAATTGGCCGTTCCAGCATATTTAGAAGCGTAATTTAAACGAACTTCATCATTTTGATTCATGTATTTCTTCATGTTATCCATTCCGGTTTTAGCACCTTCAACCCAAGCTGGATAAGCATATTTTACATTTTGCTCAATTCCACCTGCAGGCATCCAACGGTTTGTTCTTCCAGGATAACCCAATATCATAGCAAAATCATTTTCTTTGACACCTTTTAAACTGATAGGTAAATAGTGTTTTGGTTTAAGTGGAACATTGTTTTCAGAATATTCTGCTGGATTTCCATTTGCATCTGCATAGACTCTAAACATAGAGAAATCACCAGTATGACGAGGCCATTCCCAGTTGTCAGTATCTCCACCAAACTTTCCAACTGTTTCAGGTGGAGTTCCTACTAATCTAACATCTTTGTAATCTTGATATACAAAATAGTAATATTCGTTTCCTTGATAAAATGAACGAACAGAAACGGTATATTTTCCGCCTTCATTATTTTCTTTTTCAATTACTGCAATTTCTTTATTGATAGCTGCTTCTCTTTCTAATTCATTCATTTTATCATTTACTTTTGACAAAATACGTTTAGAAACATCATCCATACGAACGAAGAAGCGAACACTTAAATTTTTAGGTTTTAATTCATCTTTTTTAGTTGCAGCCCAATAACCATTTTTAAGATAATTATTTTCTGATGATGAAAGCTCAGCAATAGTACCATAACCACAGTGATGATTTGTTAAAACTAATCCTTCAGATGAAATAATTTCAGCTGTACATCCGCCGCCAAATTGAACGATTGCATCTTTTAAACTTGAATTGTTTACGCTGTATATTTCTTCAGCGGTTAATTGTAATCCCATTTTTTGCATATCAACTTGATTTAATCGTTTGATATGCATTAAAAACCACATGCCCTCATCAGCTTTTACCGGAAATGCCAAT
>JAUYUF010000117.1 GCA_030694835.1 Flavobacteriaceae bacterium
TTTTTTACGCCTTTCTTTATTAAGGCAATTGCCTTTTTTCGATACGAACTTCTAATCGTATCATCAACTGTCCTAAAATCTTCTTTTTCCATAGGACAAATATACAACTTTTTTATGAATATATTACCGCTAGGTTAATACACTTAACACAACAAACAATCCAGTAGTTGCATTTGAAGCCGGTAAAATAATAGGTTTATTTCATAAATTATTATCCAATTTTGATGTAAAAAAATTGACAGATACACTTCCTAAATTTCATAATGTTAATTATAGGTATAAACAATTTAAATGCGCTTTTAAAAATGCAAACCCTGAAAACCTAGAAGATGCTAAATTAGCAATCCATTTTGTTGAAAAAAATATATTGTTATTTAAACATTTAAATCTAAATAAATTGCCAGTTAGAGTTTGTCATAATGACACTAAATTAAATAACATTCTTTTTTCAAAAACCAATAAAGCACTTTGTTTAATTGATTTAGATACCATTATGAAAGGTACATTTCTTTACGATTTTGGTGATGCTGTTAGAACCATTGTAAATTCTGCAGCTGAAGATGAAAAAGACTTGACAATTATTAATTTTAATATTGATTTGTTTGAAGCCTTTGTTGATGGACTAGCGGTAAATGAAGATTTTTTAATCCAAAATGAAAAGGAACTACTACCCATTAGCGTGGTTTTAATGCCCTTTTTACATGGAATTAGAGCCCTAACAGATTATTTAGAAAACAACAAATATTATAAGGTTACTTATAAATCTCAAAATTTAGATCGCTGTTTTAGCCTTTTTACCTTTACCCAATTAGCTATTAACAACCAAGAACTAATGAAACAAATTATTTTTAAAAAACTGAATTAACTTTTTATAATTTTATATTTCACAAATACAAATAAGTAGACTCATATGAATTCGAGAAGAAATTTTATAAAGAAATCTGTAATTGCTAGTGCAGGTATTGCAATTATACCAAATTTATCATTTGGAATTTCAAATGGCTTTAACAAAGAAAAATTAAAAATTGGATTGATTGGGGTTGGTTTACGAGGCACCAATCATCTCGATAATGTTTTATTAAGAGATGATGTGTTGGTAACTGCAATTTGTGATATAGATTCAACTAGAATTTCAATTTCTTTAAATAAAATTGAAAAAGCTGGACAAAAAAAACCAGCTGTTTTCAGAAACAATGAGTACGATTATAGAAATTTATTGAATTCTAAAAATGTTGATGCTGTTATTATTTCTACCCCTTGGTTATGGCACGCACGAATGGCAAAAGACGCTATGTTGGCTGGTAAATATACTGGATTAGAGGTTTCTGCAGCAAATACAATGGAAGAATGTTGGGACTTAGTAAACATTCATGAACAAACTGGGACTCATTTAATGATTTTAGAAAATGTAAATTACAGAAGAGATGTAATGGCAATTCTTAATATGGTAAAGCAAAATGTGTTTGGAGAATTGGTACACTTTAGATGTGGTTACCAACACGATTTACGCTTTGTAAAATTAAACGATGGAAAATCGGCTTATGGTAAAGGTGTTGAATTTGGAGAAAAAGGAATTTCTGAATCGGTTTGGAGAACACAACATTCTTTAATGACTAATGCTGATGTTTATCCAACTCATGGTATAGGTCCTATTGCAGCTATGTGCAACATCAATAGAGGAAATCGATTTTTATCACTAACATCAAATGCAACAAAATCGATAGGTTTGCATAATTATATTATTAAAAATGGGGGAGCAAACCACCCAAATGCAAAATTAAAATTTAAACAAGGCGATGTAATTACAACAACCATAGAAACAGCGAACGGTGAAACCATTATTGTAACCCACGATTGTAATTTACCTCGTCCATACTCTCTAGGGTTTAGAGTGCAAGGAGCCAATGGATTATGGGAAAATGATGGTGATAGAATTTATATTGAAGATCATTCCGAACCTCATCGCTGGGACAATGCCCAAAAGTGGTTGGACAAATACGACCATCCTTTGTGGCAAAAGTACGGTGAACACGCATTAGGAGCTGGACATGGTGGAATGGACTTTTTTGTGATAAACGCATTTATTGAATCTGCAAAATTAAATATTGCTCCTCCCATGGATGCTTATGATGCGGCAGCTTGGAGCGCAATTACCCCACTATCAGAATTGTCAATTGAAAATAATGGACAACCTCAAAATTTTCCAGATTTCACTCGAGGAAACTGGATTAAGCATAAACCATATAATTGGATAAAAGATACGTTCTAATTTAAAAAAAAAATGAAAAAAGTAATTCGAATGAATTTAAGATTTGAATTTAAAAAAACTCTCTTTAAATTATATTAATTTAAACTAAAAAAGAAGCCGTCTCAATATTAAATTTTGAGACGGTTTTTTTATTTCTATTCAATTTCGGATATTTTTTATTTTTATGAATAAGGCAAAAATTGTCCTTAAGAAGCAATTTTCTTTCTTAAATTGTGTCCTAATGCCAT
>JAUYUF010000074.1 GCA_030694835.1 Flavobacteriaceae bacterium
TTTAGATATATACAATCAAATTATTGAGGTTCGAAATAAAATATTACAAGGAGCCTCTTTTGAATCTGTTGCAGAGGAATATTCACAAGATCCATCAGTGAAAGAAAATAAAGGTAACCTTGGTTATTTTACAGCTTTTAATATGGTTTATCCTTTCGAAACAGTTTGTTACAATACAAAAGTTGGTGCTATTTCTGATCCTTTCAGAACAAAATTTGGGTATCATATTGTAAAAATTAATGATAAAAGATCCACTAAAGGTGAAGTTGAAGTGGCGCATATCATGTTAAAAAATACTGAAGAAGAAAGTAAGGTAAATGAAATTTATCAGAAATTAATTAATGGAGCATCTTTTGAAACTTTCGCGAAACAATATTCAGTAGATCAAAATTCTGCTCAAAATGGCGGAAAAATGGCCAAATTTGGTTCAGGAAAATTAATTAAAGAGTTTGAAGATATTGCTTTTAGTTTGCAAGAGGGGCAGATTTCTAAACCTTTTAAAACAATTTATGGTTGGCATATTATTAAACTAATTAAAAAATATCCATTACTTTCTTATCAAGACTTAGAGAGTGAGTTAAAAATAAAGGTTCAAAATGATCAGCGATCAGAAATTATCACAAAATCATTAGCTAAAAAATTAAAATCATCCTATAAATTTTTCGAAAATAAAGTTATAAGTTCAAGAATTACGGATATAAATTCTTTAAAATCTGATGAAGTTATTTTTATTATAAATAAACAAAATGTTTTAGTGAAGCAATTTCAAGAATATTTAAATCTACATAGAAACAAAAATATTTATGACAATTATGATGATTTTATAGATTTTCAATTGATTGAATATCATAAAAATAATCTTGAAAATGAGAATCCTCAATTTGCAAATGTCATGAAAGAGTATGAAGAAGGTTTGTTGTTATTTGAAATTTTACAACATAAAATTTGGAATCAATCAGAAATAGATACTGTTGGGTTAAAAACCTATTTTAATAAGCATAAAAATAACTATAACTGGGAAAAGAGAATAAAAGGAACTATCATAAGTTGCCCAGATGAATCAATAGCTAAAAGTATCATTCAATATTTGAAAGAGGGAAATTCTATAGTAAATATTAAGAAAAGTTTCACTAAATATTCAGAGAATATTGAGATAAAATCAGGTATTTTTGAGCAAGAAAGTTTACTTTTACCGAAATCTTTTGATTTTATTGAAGGAATTTCTAAAATTTATCATGATAACGGAAAACAGAAGTTAGTAATTGTTGATGAGATTTTAAATCCGTCACCTAAAATTTTTGAAGAAGCAAAGGGGTTATTAATAAATGATTTTCAACAATATATAGATCAACAATGGATTGAGGAATTGAGAAAGGCTATTAAAGTTAAAATCAATCAAAAAGCGTTAAATAAATTAATAAGTAAGTATCAGCTACCATAGTGAAATTTTTAAAAACATACATTATACTTATATTATTGATGACTTCATGTGAATTTTTGAATTTCAAAGATTCGCCTGATAATAAACCTATTGCTAGAGTTCATGATAAATATTTATATCAATCAGATATTAAAGATTTATTTCCAGAAAATGTAAGTAAAGAAGATAGTATTGCTATTGTAGAAAATTATATTTATTTATGGGCAAAACAACGTTTATTGCTTTATAATTCTGAATTAAATTTAAGCATAAATAAAGATGAGTTTGAGCAATTGGTAAAAGAATATCGAGAAGATTTATACATTAATGCCTATAGAGAAGCTGTTGTAAATCAGTATACTGATACAATTATTACAACTACTCAAATTGAAAATTATTATAATACTAATAAAGAGAGTTTTCATTTAAACGAGGAATTGGTTAAAATGAAATATATTTTGATTGGTAAGGAAATACAAAATCCAAAAGAATTCACAAGATTATTTACTTCTGGCAAGCAGAAGGATATTGAAAAAATTATGGAGAATGAATACAAACTAAAATCATATAATTTTAATGATTCAATCTGGATTCGTTATGTTGTTGTTCAACAAAAATTACCAATTCTTAAACAAACAGAACGAGCTTCATCTATATCAAAATCTACCATTATTCAAAAACAAGATAGTTTAGGAACTTATTTAATAAAGATTAATGATATATTAACCATTAACGATATTGCACCTTTAAATTATGTATCATCAAATATTAAACAAATGATTTTACATAAAAGAAAACAAGAATTACTCAAGAAAATAGAAGAAACATTAGTAACAGATGCCATTAAAAATAAACAATTTGAAGAATTTAAATAACATGAAAAATAAGTTAATAATCCTATTTGTATTATTGTCAATATCAATTAATGCTCAACAAAAAATTAAAATTGATGGCGTAGCTGCTGTTGTTGGAAAGAATGTTGTTTTAAGCTCTGATATAGAGAAGTTTAAACAAGAAGTTGCACAAAGAAGTGGTGGTAAAGTTACCATTTCAGATTGCGAGATGTTAGACGAAATTATGACACAAAAACTATTGGCACATCATGCAGTTATTGACAGTATGAAAATTTCTGATGCTGATATTAAATCTAAAGTTGATAGTGATATAGCTTACTTTAAACAACAACTAGGTTCAATAGAAAAAGTAATTGAAATGTATGGTTTTAATGATGAAGAAGATTTACAAAAAGAATTGACACTTATCCAAACAGAGCAAAGCCTAATTAGAAAAGAACAAGAACATCTTACTGAAAGTATTGATGTTACCCCAGAAGAGGTGAGAACGTATTTTAAAAGTTTAAAAGAAAAGAATGAATTGCCTGAATTTGGAGCTGAAATTGAGTTGGCTCAAATAGTATTATATATAGAACCAACTACTGCAGAAACTAACAGAGTTATAGAGAAACTTAATTCAATTAAGAAGGAAGTAGAAGGTGGTAGCAGTTTTAGAATGAAAGCTATTTTAAACTCAGATGATCCAGCTGTAGCTCAAAACGGAGGGAAATATACTTTAACACGTGAAAGTCCGTTTATTAAAGAATTTAAAGAAGTTGCTTTTAGCCTAGATGAAAAAGAAATATCAGATCCATTTAAAACGCTTTACGGATTTCACATCATCCAAGTCGAAAAGATTAGTGGACAGGAAATTGATGTAAGACACATATTAATTCAACCACAAATTGATGATGCAGAGTTGAATAAAGCTAAAAAATTACTTTCTGAAATAAAAGCCAAAATTGCGAGTGGTGAAATGACATTTGAAGAAGCTGTTAAAAAGCATTCACAAGATGATGCTACTAAAAACAATAATGGTTTAATTATCAATCCATCTACAAATGATACTTCATTTGATTTGACTCGAATGGATCCAGCTTTATATGCACGCGTAAATCAGTTAAATAAGAATGATATTACCGATCCGTTTTTTGAAGAAAATCCTGGTGCTGAGAAAATGTATAAGATTATCTTGATGAAGAATAAAATTCCGGCACATACAGCAGATTTTTCTAAGGACTATGTGAAAATTCAGCGATTAACTTTACAACGTAAAAAGGAGGAAGCACTCGATAAATGGGCGAATAATAAAATTAAAGACACTTACATCAAAATAAACGATGCTTTCAAGGATTGTAAATTTGATAAAAATTGGAATAAAAAATAAATCAAAAAGGAGCTAAGCTCCTTTTTTTTATGAATTTAAATTGAAGAAACTAAAGTGACTTCCTCCATATTTTCTAGTGCTCGAATAATTTGGATAGTTACTAAAATTAGTATTTTTTGAGTGTTCAATTATTAAAACTCCATCTTCATTTAGTAGCTTTTTTTGAAAAACTAAATTTACAATTTGGTCAAATTGTGATTGTTCAAAAGCATAGGGCGGATCGGCAAAAATAATATCAAATTGTTGTGATGCTTTTTCAAGATATTTAAAAATATCAGATTTTATAACAGTAATAGGAAAATCTAATTCATCAGAAATTTTTTTTATAAAATTTGTACAACCAGCATTTTCATCAACAGAAATAATTTGTTTAGCTCCACGAGATCCGAATTCATAACTGATATTCCCCATTCCTGCACATAAATCCAACACCTGTAGACTAGAGAAATGAAATTGATTATTTAAGATGTTAAAGAGCGATTCTTTAGCCATATCAGTTGTGGGTCTGATAGGTAGATTATTAGGAGCTGTAATTCGTCTTCCTTTATATTTTCCTGAGATAATCCGCATTAAAATTGATTTAAAACGATAAAATTTTGATGTTTAGGAACTGTATTAAGTATTTCAGATTGATATGGGAAATCATAATCTAAAAATTCTACGTTTCTGACATACTTGTAAATAAGTTTATATAAATCACTTTGATAATCAATATCACCAAGTAATACTATTTTATTAACATCTCTGTCTAACTTTAATTGTTCAAAAATGAATAAAATAAAGTATGCAAAATCTTCATTGGTATTTAATGTAAATGAATTATATAAAATAAGTTCATTTTGTTTCAATACAATAACCTCAAAATCATTTTTAGAGACCTGTACATATACTCTAATGTCTGTATTATCATTATTAATATCGATTAATTTTTCAACTAATACAGTTCCAGCATGTTTATAATTAAAAGGTCCAAAATAATCTAAAAAGAAATTGGTAATGTTAACAAATGGGATATATACGTTTACTAATTTATTTTTATCAATAATATCATGAGCCACAAAATCGTTGGAGAATACTTTAATTGTGTGTTGTAAATAATTTGATAAAAATTGCTCATCAAAAAGTTCTAAAGGAACAAAGGTGTTTAATTTATTTTTAAAAGTAATGTTAACCGATTGATATTTATTTCGTAGTAAAGGTTCTTCTAAAACTATTTGCTGAATATTTTTTAAAATGTTATCTAAGGATAAATTATTTTCAAAATAATCGAAACTATAAAGAGCTGTAATCTCTTTTAAATCTTTGTTTAGAATACAAAAAGAAAATCCATCCAAA
>JAUYUF010000085.1 GCA_030694835.1 Flavobacteriaceae bacterium
CCCGTTTCTACATCAATAATATAAATATCTCGTTTTGAAGGATAATCCCACGTTGATTCAATTAAATAAGGATTACTTGAAATTCCTAATATATATCGGCTATTATTATCTTTTGTAGTAATTACATTTTCAAAAAAATCATCTTGAAGTATCGTAATTTGTTCTTTTTCTATATCATAAACTGACAAATACGATTTTGATCTACTTCTTTTAATGTTAAATTCTTGTTCTGACTGAATTAATTTATCATTCCAAGACCAAACAGAAACTTCTCCTAATTCATCTTTTAATAAAGTGGTGTCACTATCAAATTTCTTAGTAATTAACTGCGTAAAAAAGAATAATTTTTTTCCATTATCAGAAAAATAAGGCGCTTTAAAAGTGCTCGTTTTATATCCACTTTTTAATTGTTGAAAAGAAGTATCAACCACTTTTTTAAGTAAATTATTACTCCAATAAAATAAATCGAACTTTAAAGAATCTTTCTTAATACTATCTTTTGCTGATAAAAAAGCAATTTTTTGACCATCTTTTGAAGATCCAAACTGACTGAATTTTATTTTGTTGTGATCTAAAAGTGTTAATTTTTTATCCTCTAAAGAATATTTATACAAAGCTTGTTTCTTTTTAAGGGTATCAATTCCTTTACTAACTAATAAAGCCTTTTCGTTTTCTATAAAACTATAGTTTTTAATTAAAAAAAGCGTGTCATTGGTTTTAGTTTTCAAATTCTTAACTAATAAATAATCATCTTCAAATTTCAATGATTTTTGTTTTGTGCTAGTAGTGTCTTTTTTTGATTTTTCTTTTGCAACACTTACTTCTTTTAGTTTTTGAACAGCAACAAAATTACCATACTTTTCTGGCGACTTAAAATCTTTAATTTTTAAAATAGAATCAGTAATTTGATGTTTTTTTACATCATATACATAAAAAGAATTTCTCTCCTTTTTATCTTTTTTTACTTTATCTTTTCTTTCTTTTCTATCAGTTTCAAAAGAAGGTTTTTGTTGAAAAAAAACAAAATTCTCATCAAAGTCAATTTTCGGATTAATACCTCTGTCTAACTTAAAATAAGTTTTTGATTTTGTGTTATATACTTCAACATAAGGATTTGCAAAAGGTGTAATCGGTTCTACCTCATATACAATGACACCGCCTTTTTCAGATAATTGAGTCTCGCCCATTTTCATCCATCGATCATAATCATCATGAGTGATAACTTTTTTCTGAGCAATTGATACGATTGATAAAAAAGATACAATTAATAAAATAATATGTTTTTTCATACTTACTGATTTTTTAATTTTTGAATGATTTGAGTGTCTTTATTTTTTTTGATTTCAACTACTTTATTTACTTCATCATTTGGTATTACTATTGATAAAACATAATGTTCAATTTTAAGTGCTCCATTTTTGTTTGATAAAACCCCAGATCCTCGGCAAACTCCCATCCATGTTTCTAATAACTCATCAAACCAAACAATATCTCCTTTTGAATTGAAATAGACGTTGCGTTCTAAAGCTTTAAAATCCCAGGTTTTCTTTTTATCAAAATGAGGTTTTGAAAAATCTTTAAATTGTTGAAGCGTCCAATTTTCTTTTGCATCAGTACCAATAAAAATAGAATTTGAAGACATTTTTCCAAAATAGGCTTCAAAATCATAATTAGCTACATCTCTATGCCATTGATCTAAAAAACTGTTTACTTTATTTCTTTCTGAAAAATACGAATAGGATTGATTTTGTTTTGAGTTATCTTCGGTGTTTCCTACAAAAACAAAACAACTCGAAAACAATAATGGAATGAACAATAAGTAAAGTTTTTTCATTATATAGATTTTATTGTTGTTTTTTAATTTTATTCAATTTTTGTGGTGGAATTTTAACTTCCTTTGGTATAGAATCAATTAAAACTTTAGGTGTTTGAAATTGTACATCAACATTTTTTTCATTTATATTCATTAAATAAACCTGATTAATTTTTGTAATAATAGATTCATATGCATAAATAATATTTTCAATTTTATTTTCTATTTCATCTTGTGTAATGGTGCTTATTGAACTCATATCTAAAAGTCTCAAAGATTCATTATAAAGAATATTGAATCTTGCTTTTACATCTGGTCTATTAATTTTGTCGATTGTAATACTGTCTTTTAACCTAACTAAAACCTCATTTAAATCTGCAGAATTTAATTTAATTTCTTCAGGATTAGAATTATAAAATCGATCCATAATTTTTTCAAACTCTTCAAAATATTTGAGATCAAGAATTTCTTTTCGTGCATCATCACTTAGAAAAATAGTTTTGGTGTGAGTTTTTTGAACTACAGAAATAGTATCTTTCTTTACTTTATCATCAACTGTTTTTGGGTTTTGGTTACAACTATATAAAAGTACTACTCCAATAAAAATCAATTGTTTAATCATCTAAATTGTATTTTGGATAAAAATACTAAATCAATTTAAATATTATGTTAAAAATAAGTTAGGATTTTAATTATTTCCGATTCTATTTTAATGACTTATTTATGCTGATTTTCTGAATGTATTGACAATATATTTTAATAAATTTGCTACACTATTAAAACTAAAATAATCACCATGAGTGAAAAAATATTAATTATAGGTTCGTGTGGTCAAATTGGCACCGAATTAACCATAAAATTGCGAGAACTTTACGGAAAAGATAATGTTGTTGCAGCTGATATTAACTCCGGAAGTAATGAATTAATGTATTCTGGTCCTTTTGAAATTTTAGATGCCACCAAAAAAGATGATGTCAAAAAGATTCTTAAAAAATATAAGATTACAGATGTTTATTTAATGGCGGCAATGTTATCTGCCGTTGGAGAAAAATTCCCTGAAAAAGCTTGGAATCTTAACATGAATTCATTGCTAATTGTGTTAGATTTGGCAAAAGACGGATTCATTAAAAAAGTATTTTGGCCAAGTTCAATGGCTGCTTTCGGTCCAACTTCTCCAAAAATTGATACTCCACAAATGACAATTATGGAACCTTCAACCGTATATGGAATCAGCAAACTAGCTGGTGAACGTTGGTGCGAATATTATCATCAAAAATTTGGAGTTGATGTAAGAAGTATTCGTTATCCTGGTATTATCAGTTGGAAAACTAAACCAGGAGGAGGAACAACAGATTATGCTATAGATATATTTTACAAAGCTGTTTCTCATGAAAATTACACTTGTTTCTTATCTGAAAATACCCGTTTACCTATGATGTATATGGAAGATGCTATAAAAGCTACGGTAGATATTATGCAAGCAGATAGTTCAAAAATTAAAGTTCGATCATCATACAATTTATCGGCTATTGATTTTACACCAGCTGAAGTCTATGAAGAAATAAAAAAACATTATCCAGATTTTAAAGTAACTTATGCTCCAGATTTTAGACAAGCAATTGCCGATAGTTGGCCTCAAAGAATTGATGATTCTGTTGCAAGAAAAGATTGGGGATGGAATCATTCATTTGACTTGAAAAAAATGTCGGATGATATGATTAAAAATCTTGCTAATTAATTCGATTAACCACTGAAAATCATAGTTTATTATTATTAATAACTATGATTTTCTTTTTAATAAAACTATGAAAAAAATTATCCAACAAAGTTTACAAAAAGGAATTGATTATATTACTTATCGTCAGTTAATTACTGATTTATTAAAAGAAGGAAAATCTACTGGAACAACTGAAAATCCAGAATATTTTCAGTTTAGCGAACTGAATAACAGTAGAATGAATCGATTGGATAAAACCATCAAGATTTTAGAATCACATCAAAATCAATTACAAAATCTCTCCAAAAAAATTACTTTTTTGACAATTTCTGAAGGTTGGTGTGGTGATGCTGCTCAAATTGTACCTGTATTAAATAAATTAGCAAACAGCAGTGATAACATCGATTTAAAAATAGTGATTCGTGATGAAAATCCTGAGCTGATGGATTTATTTTTAACCAATGGAAACAGAGCTGTTCCAATGTTATTAATCATAGATTCTGAAACCAATGAATTTATTAGCAAATGGGGACCAAGACCTCAAATTGCTAGTCAAATGGTAATAGATTATAAAACACTACACGGAGTCATTGACGAAAATTTTAAAATTCAATTACAAAATTGGTATAATGCTGACAAAGGAATTGAAATTCAAAATGAAGTGATGAAGCTTATGCAACCATCTTTATAAAGATTTTTGTTTAACTTTCTAAATTAATTTGTTGAAGAAAATCATCTAAACTTAACGCATTTTCAACTGAAAATTCTCCAATTTTTGTGCGTCTTAATGCAGAAAGATGTGAACCTGTATTCATTGCTTTTCCAAAATCGTTGGCTATGGAGCGGATATAAGTTCCCTTACTGCATTTAATTCTGAAATCAATTAAAGGTAGGTCAATTTTGGTAATTTCAAATTGGTGAACCGTAACTTTTCTCGATTCCATTTCAATCGATTCGCCTTTTCGAGCGCTGTCATAAGCGCGTTTTCCATCCTTTTGAATGGCTGAAAAAATGGGTGGAACTTGGTTAATTTCGCCTAAAAATTGTTGTACCGTTTCTTTGATTAATTGGTCGGTTACATGAGCGTAATCAAAATGTTGATCAAAATCGGTTTCTAAATCGTAACTGGGAGTTGTGTTTCCCAACTTAATTGTTCCGGTATATTCTTTAAACAATCCTTGGTATTCATCAATTTTTTTGGTGAATTTTCCGGTACAAATAATTAGTAATCCGGTGGCTAAAGGATCTAAAGTTCCGGCATGTCCCACTTTAATTTTCTTTAAATCAAACTTTCTTTTAATGGCCGATCGCATTCTATTTACTACTTGAAAAGAGGTCCAATGCAAGGGTTTGTCAATCAGTAAAGCTTGACCTTCAACTATAGTTTCCAATAAAATCATTTAAATAATTGATAAAGGGTATATGAAAAAATGAATAAATAATAAGGCTATACCAACTATAATGCGGTAATAACCAAAGATTTTAAATCCGTGTTTAGTTAAGTAATCTATAAAAGATTTAATGGCAATCATTGCCACCACAAAAGCGATTATATTTCCAATAATTAAAATATTAAACTGTTGAGAAGTGAGTTCAAATCCGTTGTTAAAATATTCGTATAATTTAAGGCAAGTTGCACCTAACATTGTTGGAATTGCTAGAAAAAAAGAAAACTCAGCTGCTGCTCGTCTGCATAATTTTTGGCTCATTCCACCTACAATTGTTGCTCCACTTCGCGAAACTCCAGGAATCATGGCAATAGTTTGAAAAAATCCAATTTTTAATGCTGTACTATAAGAAACATTAGTATTGGTAATTGTTTCTTCGGTATCTGGAAACCAATTATCAACTTTTAAAAGTATGAATCCGCCTAAAACCAAAGAAATGGCAACGGTAACCGGACTTTCAAGCAAATCATTAATTACATCATTTAAAAGTAATCCTAAAATTACGGCGGGAATAAAAGCTACTAAGAGTTTAAAATAAAAATCAAAAGTTTGAAAAAAGCGTTTCCAATACAAAATGATTACAGAAAAAATAGCGCCTAACTGAATTACAATAATGAATAATTTAGTAAAATCGTCTTGAGCAATTTTCATAAATGAGGAAGCAATAATCATGTGACCAGTTGAAGAAATTGGTAGAAATTCGGTTATTCCTTCAATAATGGCAATAATAATTGCTTGTAAATAACTCATTAATTACTTTTTAGGATTGGTAAAAATGGCGTAAATTTCAATAGCAAAACCTATTAAAATTAAAGTTGGTGCTAAACGGATTCTCCTAAAATTATACATCGCTTCATTAAAAACTTTTGGATCATCGCTTCCGCCACCTGCCATTAAAATAAATCCAACAGCAATAAAAAGGATTCCAATAATCATGATCAGGTAATTCTTTTTGCCAAATAAAAAGTTGGTTTCTGGAGTCGTTTTCTGATTTGAATCGTTTTTCATTTTAGTAATATAATTCGTCGGTTCGTAAATTTAAAAAGCGTTGTGTTGCAAAAAAAGTACTTAAAGCTGTTATTAAAATACCAAGGATAATTGTTCCCGTAAAAAGTGTAATCAAAATACCATAATCTTTTAATAAGAGAAGTTCAGGTAAATATTTGTCAATATAAATGACTACTATTAATACAGCAATATTTGAAATTACTGCTCCAATTATACCCAATTTTACACTTTGTTTGATAAATGGAATGCTAATAAAGCTTCTGGTTGCTCCAACTAATTGCATTGTTTTAATGATAAATCTCTTCGAGTAGATTGATAACCTAATAGAATTATTGATGAGTACTACAGCCATAAAAGTTAAAACTCCGCTCACAACCAAAACCCAAAAACTAACTTTCTGAATGTTTTGTGTTAAAAGTGTTATGAGTGGTTTATCGTAAGAAACTTCTTCTACAACTCGGTTTTTTAAGAGTTGTTTTTCTATTTTATCAATTTTTTCTGGAGCAACAAAATCAGCATTGAGCACAATATCAATGGCATCTTTTAGCGGATTTTTACCTAAGAATTTTAAAAAATCTTCTCCAATATCTTTACTAAACTCTTCAGCGGCAGCATCACGAGAAACAAAAGTCATCGTTTTTGTATAGGCTGCTTTTTCAACTTCTTTTTTAAAAGCTTCTACTTCAGAATCTATTGCTATATCTTTAAAGTAAACAGTTACAACAATTTGCTCTTTAAAGTGATCGGTTATTTTTTTGGTTTTTAATACTAATAATCCTAAAATTCCAACTAAAAAAAGAATCAAAGCAATACTAACAACTACCGAAAAGTAGGAAGATCTCAGTTTTCTTTTTTGATATTTTTCAAAAGATGTAGTCATTGATTATTCTAAATTATAGGTTGCAAGATACAATATAATTCTACTTTGAAATATAGAAACAATTTGATTTTTAGCTTTTATACTGAAATTTCCTGACAGAGTTCTATCAACACTCCGTTGGTTGACTTTGGATGTAAAAATACAATCAATTTATTATCAGCTCCTTTTTTAGGCGTTTCATTTAAAACCACAAAACCTTCACTTTTTAATCGAGTTACTTCAGCAAATATATCATCCACCGCAAAAGCAATATGATGAATTCCTTCTCCTTTTTTTTCAATAAATTTAGCGATCGGACTATTATCATTAGTGGCTTCTAACAATTCTATTTTATTCGGACCGCTCTTAAAAAATGAAGTATTAACACCTTCACTTTCTACACTTTCAATCTTATATGGAGGTGTGCCAAATAGCTTAGTATAAAGTTCATTGGCTGTTTCTAAATTTTTAACTGCAATACCGATATGTTCTATTTTATGCATAAATTAAGAGCTTTACCACAAAAATAAACATTCTTTGAATACAAATTATAATGTAACTTTGCATTATGGAAACAAATAGACAGAAAAAAATTGCAGGATCCATTCAGCAAGATCTTGCTGAAATCCTCCAAAAAGATGCCAATGACTTTCATTTAAAGGTAATTATATCGGTTACGAAAGTGGATATTACAAGCGATTTATCGATTGCGAAAGTATATGTGAGTATTTTCCCTACCACAAATAGAGATCAAATTTTTAAAGATATTGCTGAAAATGCTCAAAAATATAAACATATATTAGCTCAAAAAACGCGTCATCAGTTGCGTACAGTGCCAAATTTGTATTTTTATAATGATGATTCTTTAGATTATATTGACGGAATTGAAAAAGCATTGCGCGGTGATGGAGAAAATCCAATTAAAAATCCTGAACTTTTACCAAAACGTAAAAAAATATAGTGAACTTTCCGTTTTACATCGCTAAACGATATTTGTTTTCAAAAAGTAGTAACAATACTATTAACATCATCACATTTATCGCTTTTTTAGGAGTTGTAATAGGAACTTTATCACTATTTATAGTTCTTTCTGGTTTTTCTGGACTCAAAACATTCAGTGTTTCTTTTTTAAATATTTCTGATCCAGATTTAAAAATTACATCCACCGAAGGTAAAACTTTTCAGTTTTCAGATGAAATCAAAAATATTTTAGATGAAGCCAAAGGAATTACTTCTTACACAAAAGTAATTGAAGAACGCGCTTTTTTTAGCTATCACAACAGAGAAATTGTTGCTTTTATAAAAGGTGTAGATAGTAATTACTTAACTGTAAATAAAATCGACACTGCTTTAATTGCCGGAAATTGGCTTCAATCATCTATTGAAAATGATGCAGTTGTTGGAAATGGAATTTCTTACAAATTATCACTAGGAGTTTATGATTTTTTAGAACCTTTAAAAATTTATGTACCAAAACCTGGATTAGGTTATATTGATGATCCTCGAGAAGGATTTAAAATGATTCAAACTCAAAATAATGGTATTTATGCCTTAACAGAAGATATCGATAATAAATATGTTTTTACTGACATCAAAATTGCCCAAAATCTTCTTTCTTATGCTGATGACCAAATATCTGGAGTTGAAATAAAAGTAAGGTCTGATGAATTTATACCACAGGTTCAGAATAATTTAGAAAAAACTCTTGGAGCAAACTTTAAAATTGAAACACGCGAACAACTCAATTCATTGTTTTATAAAATGCTGAATACAGAAAATTTAGTGTTGTATTTTATTTTCACCTTGGTTTTAATCATTGCACTTTTTAATGTTATAGGTGCAATTATTATGATGATTCTTGATAAAAAAGAAAATATAAAAACATTTTCTAATCTCGGAGTTACCATTTCAGAAATTAGACAAATATTTATATTACATGGATTTTTATTAACTCTTTTCGGATTATTTATCGGTTTAATTATTGGAAGTATTTTAATTTATTTACAAACAGAATTTCAACTTTTTATGATTACTAAAACCTTAGCATATCCAGTTGAATTCACTTTTATAAATCTTGGAATTGTAATAATAACCATTACAGTTTTAGGATTTCTAGCATCACTTATTGCTAGCAGTAGGATTTCAGCAAAAGTAATTAATCAATAATTTTATCGCTATACTGAAATAAAATTTCATCAAATATTTTTTGAACAGTTTCAAAATCATCAGCAGTTACCAATTTTAATCGATGTTCTTTAAAGTGTGAAATTCCTTTAAAATAATTAGTGTAATGACGTCTAGTTTCTAACAGACCTAATCTTTCACCTTTCCAATCCATAGCCATTTCCAAATGTTTTTTTGCCACTGCTACACGTTCCTCTATAGATGGTTGTTCAAGATGTTTACCTGTTTCAAAAAAGTGTTTTATTTCTCTAAAAATCCAAGGATAACCAATCGCTGCGCGTCCAATCATAGCGCCGTCTAATCCGTATTCATCTCTCATGGATTGCGCTCTTTCGGGCGAATCAACATCGCCATTACCAAAAATGGGAATATGCATTCTTGGATTATTTTTTACCTCGGCAATCGGTTTCCAATTAGCCAATCCTTTATACATTTGATTACGGGTTCTGCCATGAATAGATAAAGCTTGAATACCGGCATCTTGCAAAAGTTCTGCAACCCTTACAATTTCGATGGATTGTTCATCCCAACCCAAACGTGTTTTTACGGTAATGGGCAAGGAAGTATGTTTTACCATGGCTTCGGAGAGTTTTACCATGAGCGGAATATCTTTTAAAATTCCGGCGCCGGCGCCTTTACAAACTACTTTACTAACCGGGCATCCAAAATTGATATCGATAAAATCGGGTTTAGATTGTTCAACGATTTCAACCGTTCTCAACATCGATTCCAAATTGGCACCGAATATTTGAATTCCAACCGGACGCTCTTTTTCGTAAATATCGAGTTTTACTTTGCTTTTGGCGGCATCGCGTATGAGTCCTTCGGAGGAGATAAACTCGGTATAAACCACATCAGCGCCCAATTCCTTACAAATTGCTCTAAACGGCGGGTCGCTTACATCTTCCATCGGAGCCAATAATAGTGGGAATTTTCCTAAATCGATATTTCCAATCTTTGCCATTTCATTTACGTTTTCATTGCAAAGTTAGGATATTTTGGAGTTAAAATCGGTATTCCATTTTTAACAACAGGTGTCTTGGTAGTATTCTATATTCAGATTTTGAAATACTGATGTCTGAAATTGAATAATTTTTAAACGTTGTAGTATTGAAAAGATTATTGCCAGAAAGCGAAAAAGTTAGTTTGTTTTCTTTAACAGTATATCTTGCTTCTAAATCAAGAAAATTATAAGTATTGTTATTCCTATCCAAACTTCCAAAAAAGTAGCGTTCCGTTTGGAATTTAATGTCTAATTTGTCGCTAAAAATAAAAAACAAATCCAAGAATGACATATTATTGGTAAATGAATGGGTGCTACTTGTTTTGATTTCATTAAAGTTCCATTTTGATCCGATATGATAATTAAAAACACCTTTAAAACCAGAACGAAGTTCAAGGCCATAATTGATACTATTACTTTTAACTTCTCTTAAATGAGCATTATTTACGCTGTTTTTATAATTAGATTTTGTTGCATCCAAAGTTATTTTTAAGTTCGTTGATACTGATTTAAAATAGCGGTCAATGTTTGATGAAAAAGTAATGGATTCTCTGTCTTTAATAATAATTTTTTCAGATTGTGAGTAATTTTGAGAAATAGTGCTGTTGGTGCTGAAAAAATCGTGATTTTTGTTATACATCAAAAAGGCAGTAGCAAAAAACTTCTGTCCCCAACTCCCCAACGAATAATTTAAAAGTATGGTAGAAGCGTCAGTTTGATTGAATGTCCCTGTTCCTTTACTAAACGACCTAAACCCGGTTAAAATGTACTGATTGTGCACTTCTAAAATTGAAGCATTGGTAGTATTATACGAATATGAGGTGCTTAATTTATTTGTTTTATTAATTTCCCATACTATACCTACTTTTGGATTCACAAAAAATGGAAGTTGGGTTTGCTTATTCTCCATTGTTTCTAATTGATTATATAATTGATGTAAATCCAATTGACTGAAGAAAGTGTATTTTTTAAATTTATAGCGATATTTCGTATTCAAGTATATATCATTTACATGATAACTTATCTTATTTTGATAGCCCAAAGGTTGTGAAATAATTGCTTCATTCTCTTTCAACTGAAAATCAGAAATTAAATCATCTGTCCTATATTGATTCCCCATTTGAAATTCAAACAAACTTCCATTAGTTTTTTTGTTCATTAAATGCGCATCAAAACCTACAAATTGCATTTTATTTTCACTGGTTTGAACAGTATTATTTGCATTTTCTGTAAATAAATCAGAAAATAAAAATTGATTAACCGAATAATTCTGAGGTGTTTTTTCGTTGATGTATCTACCTGTTAATAAAATTACTTTATTGTCTTTAAACTTGTTTGTAATAACTAATTTTTGGTCAAAAAGCTGGTTGTTGCTTTTTTGTTTTTCGTTAAGCAAATCTCCGTTAAAAGTTAAATCGCTTCTGTTTTCTTCGTTAGTCGAATTAAATTTCCCAGTGTATTCTATAGTTTTAGTTTTCGAAATATCATAAGTAAAATCTATTTTACCAAACCCCGTTATTTTTTTCTTACGTAAAATAAAATCTTCTGTATTTTCAAATGAAGTATTTCTAACAATAAATGATTGAAAACTGTTTCTGTAAAAATCGTTTTCATCCCAATTAAAAAATCCTAAGGTTTTCATTTTTACTTTTTCTGAAAGTGTAAAAATAGCATTTAATGACAGTAATTCTGCATTATTAAAAAGCACTCTTTTTTGTTTTAAATTTGGAACATAAGTACCTAAATCAAGTAAGTTAAACGCATTTTGATTATCACCAATACTAGCGGGTTCATTCCATCGAAAGGGTCTGATTAGTTGATTAATATCTCCTATGGCGTCTTTGCCCACATTGTTTAAATTGGCAAGAAAATAGTATTTGTTTTTCTTTCCAAAATTCATCAAATTACTTTTTAATTCATATCTTTTTTCAGAAACCAAATCATGTGCGGCAGAAAAATTACCAAACCATTGCCGTTTAGCTTCTTCTTTCAATTTAAGATTTAATGCTACTTTATCGCTATTTTCAATACCTTTTAAATGTTTGTTATTAGAATAACGTTGCAATAGTTCTACTTTATCTATGGAATGCGCTGGCATATTTTTGGTGAGTAATTTGTATCCTTTTTCAAAAAAATCATCACCATCAATCATTACTTTTTCAACTTCTTGGTTGCCCACTTTAATGGTACCATCATTTGAAACATTGAGTCCGGGAATTCTCCTAAGTAAATCTTCTACTACTTGTTCATTGCCAATGGCAAATGAATGAGCATTAAAAACTATGGTGTCTTTTTTAATGGTTATGGGTCTTTCTGCATTAACGATGACTTCTTTAAGTGCTACTGGTTGATAGTTTAAAACTGCATTTTGTACAATTTGCTGCTTTTCATCTATAATTTCAATAGGAACTGTGGTGGTTTTGTATGATAAGCCCGTAAAGTGCAATAAAAATTTCCCTTTTTTGGTTGTTTTAAGCAAAAAATTTCCGCTATTATCTGAGTAGGCAAACGCTACAACACTTTGGCTGTTTTCGGGTTTTAGGATAATATTGGCAAAAGAAATGGGTTGGTTATTTTCATCTTTGATAGTGCCAGAAACGGTAGTTTGGGCAACTAAATATTTGGATGCCAATAAAATAAATAAAACTATAAAATGATTGTATTTCAATATCAAAAGAGATTTTATTAGCATCAATTTTGTTTTTCATTTTCCAATTTAAACTCTTTTTCTAAAAATTCATCAACATTTATTTTTATTTCTACATCTCTTGGTAGCTTCGCTTTTAGTTTTGCTTTTAAATTTTCAACAAATTGTTTATTTTCTTCAACAGATTGTTTTTGTGTAATTATTCTATCATATTTATTTAAAATTCTATGGATTACTACAGGTTTGGTATGTTGATAATTAATTTTATCAAATGAAACATTAAGAAAACCATCCGTTGTTTTCAATTCTAGAATAATCCCTGGTAATCCTCCCATTTTAAGCGGCCCATTGTTAACTGGTATTTGGTCACAATACCAAGCAATGTAGTTTCTTCCTCTAAAATTAGTATGTGCTTTTGTTAATGATAATTCATTTATTTTTTTGGTTTCCTCTGTAATTGTCCAATTTAAATTTGGAAAATCATCGTTAATTAATTTTACTTCCGTAGCAGATGCTTCTCTTGTAAGCAATTTGTTTTCTGAATGATTTTTATAAATTACAGAACCAATATCATCGGTAATATTGTAAATTAAATTAGTATATGAAGTAGTATCTATTTTAGTATGATTCCCAAATAGATAGATAGATTCATTATTGTCAAAAAATAAGGAAGCGTTGGTTATATGTCTTCCCATAGCCTGAGTATATTCAATTTTTACCCACTTATTATCTTGAGAAGACACATTTGTATAACTAATGATTAAAAATACTACAATAAAATATTTCAGCGAACTCATGTTTGTAAATTTAAAATATTCTGCAGAGGGATTGATTTTATTCCATTTGCAAAAAATATTTATTGTTTATTTTCAATTTTTTTGGAACAATCCTCACAATTATCTTTGAATTTTATTGGATTTGATCCTTTTGGAGATCTTGAACTTAATACTTTTTCTAAATTTTCGATACGCTTATTAACTTTATTATCATAATCCTCAGCTGTTATAGATTTTGTAAAATCAATTGCTTTTATCTTATTATCAATATCATAAGTTGAGCTACCTACGTTAATTTCTTTTGCAAGAAAATAGATTAGGTAATTCTCTTCATAAGCTTCAAGAATAAGTCCACCTAACCCATGAAGTTTGTGTGGCCCGTAAGGTATAGGTATTTCACTTGTAAACCAAGCTATATAGTTTTTGCCTCTAAAATTTGTAATTGCTTTTTGACATAAAAATTGATCTATTTTTTTTGTTTCATTTATTAAAGCCCATTTTAAAAAAGTCGAATCTTCTTTTATTAAGTATTCCTCATCACCATCAATAAGCCCAATAAACAATTCTTTATTCATATATCTATTTAGTATAAAATTAGGCAAACCAAAAACTTTTTCACTGTTTGAATGATATATAGTAGTTCCGTCATTAATTTTTTCAACACCGTTATTTCTTGAAAACCATTCATAGTATGAATTATTATTATCAAAAAATAAAATAGCTTCAAATGTTATCAAGCTAGGATTTCTTTGAGTTTGTTCATATTTTATTTTGCCATAAAATTTCCCTTTTTGTGCTGTTATATTAAAACTTAGAAATAAGCCCATAAAAATAACTAACCCTATTTTTTTCATAAAATGTTATTTTAAAGCAATGCTCAACAATAATTGTCAAGCATTGCAATTCAATTTAAATGTTTTATTATTCCGCAAGTACTATATACCTACAATCAACTTCTTCCCAATCTGTGCATCTTTTATACTCATACCCTTCAGATCCGGTATATGTAGTACATTTTCTCGCATAACATGTATCAAGACCCATCTCATTTTGAATAATAATAAATTCGGTTGATTCAGTTGTATTTAAAACTTTTTTTTCAATATCAACATTAGCAAATGAATTTAAAGAAAATAGCATTACAACAATTAAACTAATAATCAATTTTTTCATAATTTTTAAATTTTGTGTCAGAATAATTTTCCAACGGTTAAACAATTGGTTGCAATTTTTGGAATTCCGACAGCTAAACAAAAAAAAAAAAAACGAATTATGCAAAAGAATTTTACAAGCGTTATGATCTATCTAATGAACGCTTAATATTTGTAGTAATATGATAATGATATATGAATATTATTTTAATCCGTTGGGTGTAATTAGTTTTTGATAATAATTTTTTGTCAGTTCGAGTGATTTTCGATAGAAAATCTTATCGAAAACAAGAAAAATTTCATTTAAAACGGTTCTCGATACATTTTTTGTTCCGTTTTACTACACAAAAAACACTCGAACTGACATTTTTAATAATTACACCCAACGGGTGATTTTACAAATTTTGTATTTTTTTAAATTAGAAAAAATGCAGAAATCAAAAAAAACAGTTAATGAAAATTTATTGCTAATCGCATTTTTATATATATAAAACAGAACGTAATCTATTATTTATATATAAATAGTAGAATATAATCGTATTTTTATATATTTGTATTCTATCTGAACTGTTAAATTTATGTAAATTATGCTTAATGTTACAAGAAAACTCAAAGATAATCTGCTTGAAAAATGGGATTCGGGCAAGGTTCTGATCGTAATTGGACCGAGACAAGTTGGAAAAACAACGCTTATAAAATCGCTTTGCGAAACAGAAGGGAATTATCTTTTTATTAATGGTGATGACCCTGAAGATAGGTTAATACTTGATAATGCAGGAGAAAACAAACTTCGTAATATCATCAGTAATCATAAAACCATTTTTTTTGATGAAGCCCAACGCATCAAAAATATCGGAATAATTCTCAAAATTATACACGATCAAATTAAAGGGATTCGTATCGTAGTCAGCGGATCATCTGCCTTAGAAATTGCTAATGAAATCAATGAGCCATTAACGGGCAGAAAGTGGGAGTTTAATTTATTTCCGCTAACCTATCAAGAACTTCAACATCATTATGGATATTTAAACAACGCCAAAAATCTTTCACGTTATTTAGTTTATGGTATGTACCCAGAGGTTATCACCCATTATAAAGATGCCGAGAGTATTTTAAAACAATTAGCTGGAAGTTATCTTTATAAAGATTTATTACAATACCAAGGAATTCGTAAATCAGAAGTTTTAGATAAATTATTATTGGCATTAGCTTTACAGCTTGGTTCAGAAGTTAATTATAATGAACTTTCAAGAACAATTGGGGTTGATAGAGCAACCGTAGAGCACTATATTTCTTTACTAGAAAAAGCATTTGTAGTTTTTAGGCTACCTCCTTTAAGTAGAAATATTCGCAATGAAATCAATACTTCTCGAAAAATCTATTTTTATGATAACGGAATTAGAAACACTATTATCGGAAATTTTAAATCCATAGAATTCCGCCAAGACCTAGGTATTTTATGGGAAAACTTTATTATTTCTGAAAGGATAAAACAATTAAACTACCACAAATGGCATGGTCGATATTATTTTTGGAGAACCTATCAGCAACAAGAGATTGATTGGATTGAAGAAATTGATGGCTCATTTGCTGCGTTTGAATTTAAGTGGAATGTTAAAAAATTAAGTAAAAAATTCCCGAAAACTTTTATAGATAATTATCCTATATCAAAAACTTTAGTGGTAACACCCGATAATATCGATGAGTTTTTGAATCATTACATTTTGTAATTTCTTGTAAAAAATCAAATTTCAACATATTTGATAGAAAATTGTATTTTTGGTAAATTCATCAACTAAATAATAATTTATGGAAAGATTTTTAGGAATTATTCTTTTTTTCTCGCTATTTTTTTGGGGATGTAAAACTCACAAAACTACAGAATCCAAAGTAGCTTATGACGGAAAATCAGGCGCTACCAAAATTGTAAATACACTTCATTATCCTCAAGAAAAAAATCTAAAAAACATTAAACAACTTACTTTTGGAGGAGATAATGCTGAGGCTTACTGGAGTTTTGATAATCAATCAATCGTGTTTCAAGCGACTAATAAAGCTTGGAATATAAAATGCGACCAAATTTACACCATGCCAATTACACAAGATTTAAGTAAAGGCGCAATTCCTCAATTAATTAGCAATGGTTTGGGAAGAACTACTTGTAGCTATTTTCTACCAGAAAACAAATCAATTGTATATTCTTCTACACATTTAGCAGATTATCAATGTCCACCAGTACCTAATAAAGAAGATTATGGTGGAAAATATGTGTGGCCAGTTTATGATTCCTTTGATATTTTTACAGCCGATTTAAATGGAAATCAACTAAAACAATTAACCAATACTCCGGGTTATGATGCAGAGCCAACAGTATCTCCAAAAGGTGATAAAATTGTGTTTACTTCTATGCGTAGTGGCGATTTAGAATTATACACCATGAATATAGATGGAACTGATGTAAAACAAGTAACTAATGAATTAGGATATGATGGTGGTGCCTTCTTTTCGCCTGACGGAAGTAAACTTGTTTTCAGAACTTCCAGACCTAAAACTCCAGAAGAAATAAAAGAATACAAAGATTTGCTGGCTAAAGGATTGGTACAACCAACCAATATGGAACTATATGTTTGCAATGTAGATGGAACCGAAATGCAAAAAATAACCAACTTAGGCAATGCTAATTGGGCTCCTTTTTTCCACCCAGCAGGTAAAAAACTTATTTTTTCAAGTAATCATAAAACCAAGCGAAGTTTTAATTTATTTATGATTAATCTAGATGGAACTGGATTAGAACAAATCACCTATGATTCTGTTTTTGATGCCTTTCCAATGTTCTCTTTTGATGGTAAAAAACTTATTTTTTCATCCAACAGAAATAATAATGGAACATCTGACACTAATTTGTTTATAGCAGACTGGGTAGATTAACAAATATAAAAACATAACAATCAAAGGCTGAGGCGCTTAAAAAAGCATTTCAGCTTTATTTTTTTGACTATCTTGCAGCCGATTTAAGATTGAACATGAAGAAAATACGAAATTTTTGCATTATTGCCCACATCGACCATGGTAAAAGTACTTTGGCCGATCGTTTATTAGAATTTACAAACACCATTACTGATCGCGAAAAAAAAGATCAGTTACTCGATAGTATGGACTTGGAACGCGAACGTGGAATTACCATTAAAAGTCACGCAATCCAAATGGAATACATCTATAAAGGTGAAAATTATATTTTAAACTTAATTGACACTCCAGGTCACGTTGATTTTTCTTACGAAGTTTCTCGATCTATTGCAGCTTGTGAAGGTGCTTTATTAATTGTTGATGCTGCTCAAAGTATTCAGGCGCAAACTATTTCTAATCTTTATTTAGCGTTAGAAAATGATTTAGAAATCATCCCAATTTTAAATAAAATTGACTTACCAAGTGCCAATCCAGAAGAGGTTTCAGATGATATCGTAAATCTTTTGGGTTGTAAATTAGAAGACATCATCCATGCTAGTGGAAAAACAGGGTTTGGTATAGAAGCCATTTTAGAAGCTATTATTGAGCGAGTTCCATCACCAAAAGGGAATGAGGACGAACCATTACAAGCTTTAATTTTTGATTCTGTTTATAATCCTTTTAGAGGGATTGAAACCTATTTTAAAGTTTTAAATGGCGTCATCAAAAAAGGACAAAAAATTAAGTTTTTAGCAACAGGAAAAGAGTATTTTGCCGAAGAAGTTGGAACTTTAAAACTAACTCAGGTTAAAAAAGACGTTATAAAAGCTGGAGACGTAGGTTACCTAATAAGTGGAATCAAAGTAGCAAAAGAGGTGAAAGTTGGAGATACAATAACCGATGCTTTAAATCCTACAACACAGCCAATTGCTGGTTTTGAAGATGTAAAGCCAATGGTTTTTGCTGGTATTTATCCAGTTGATACCGAAGATTACGAGGAACTTCGTAACTCGATGGAAAAACTTCAATTAAACGATGCTTCCTTAGTTTATCAAACAGAAAGTTCTGCAGCTTTAGGTTTTGGATTTCGTTGTGGATTCTTGGGAATGCTACACATGGAAATCATCCAAGAACGTTTAGAGCGCGAATATGATATGACTGTAATCACTACAGTTCCCAACGTTTCGTACAATGCTTATATCAAAAAAGATCCAACAAAAGCAATTGTTGTAAACAACCCAACGGATTTGCCAGATCCGTCAAGAATTGATCGCGTAGAAGAACCTTTTATTAAAGCAACTATCATTACAAAATCAGAATTTGTAGGCAATGTTATGAGCTTGTGTATAGAAAAACGCGGACTTATAAAAAACCAATCCTATTTAACTACCGAACGTGTTGAATTAATTTTTGAAATGCCTTTGGCTGAAATTGTTTTCGATTTTTATGATCGATTAAAAACAGTTTCTAAAGGATATGCATCGTTTGATTATCATCCAATAGGAATGCGTCAATCCAATTTAGTAAAAGTAGATATTCTTTTAAATGCTCAAACAGTAGATGCGCTTTCATCATTAATGCATCAAGATAATGCCCAAAATATTGGGAAAAAAATGTGTGAAAAATTGAGACAATTAATTCCAAGACAGCAATTTGATATTCCAATTCAGGCTGCAATTGGAGCAAAAATTATTTCAAGAGAAACCATCAAAGCACTCCGTAAAGATGTTACTGCAAAATGTTATGGGGGAGATATTTCGAGAAAAAGAAAACTGTTAGAAAAACAGAAAAAAGGTAAAAAACGTATGAGAATGGTTGGAAATGTTGAAATTCCTCAAGAAGCGTTTATGGCAGTTCTTAAGCTGAACGATTAGTAACTTAAGTTACAAAAAAACACGCCAATCGGCGTGTTTTTTTATGTTATTTAACTCCAAAATTAGTTGATTATTCGTTGTATAACCAAGCTTTTTTAGATAATAATTGCGCTTCTGTTTCTTGATGATCTTCATCAAGTACACAACAATCAACTGGACATACAGAAGCACATTGAGGCTCATCATGAAACCCTTTACACTCAGTACATTTATCAGTGATAATGAAATAAAACTCATCAGATTTAGGTTCATTCATTGCTTCAGCATCTACCTCAGAACCATTACTTGGTATAGTAACCATTCCTTTTAATCCTGTGTTATCAGAGTACGCCCACTCTGCATCTGGTTCGTAAATTGCATTGTTTGGACATTCAGACACACAAGCATCACAATTAATACAGTCCTCAGTTATTTTAATAGCCATAATTATTAATTTAATGTTTTAAACTTATACAGCAAAGTTATAAATAATTATTATTTATTGTTTAATTTTGCTAAAAATTTTAAAAAAGTCTAATTCATATAATTATGATTTCAAACGAAGATAATATTAAAGAACACTTTGCAAGGGAAAATCATAAAATTGACACAGCTGTTATTCGGTTTGTAGGAGATTCTGGTGATGGAATGCAATTAACTGGAACTCAATTTTCTGATACCGCTGCATTATTCGGTAATGATGTAGCAACATTTCCCAATTATCCTGCAGAAATTCGTGCTCCTCAGGGCAGTTTGTATGGGGTTTCAGGCTTCCAAGTTCAATTTGGAAGTGTAGAAGTTAGCACTCCTGGTGACGAACTAGATTTATTAGTTGCCATGAATCCTGCTGGATTAAAAACAAATTTATTTGCTGTAAAAGCTGGAGGAACAATAATTGTTGATACAGACGCATTTAATAAGAAGAACTTAGAAAAGGCTAAATACGAAACTAATCCTTTAGAAGATGACAGTTTAAACAACTATCGTGTTATTAAAGCAGACATTTCAGGTTTAACCCGTGAAAGTCTAAAAGATTTAGGTCTTGATAATAAAAGTATTTTACGTAGTAAAAATATGTTTACACTAGGAATGGTTTACTTTATGTACAACCGTTCTTTGGAACATTCTGAAAGCTTCTTAAATAAAAAATTTAAAAGTAAACCATTAATTGCTGAAGCAAATATTAAAGCTATAAGAACAGGGTTTTATTACGCAGAAACATTAGAATTAATGTCATCTACTTATATTGTAGAACCTGCTAAAATGGAAGCCGGAACTTATCGAGTTGTTATGGGTAACGATGCAACCGCATGGGGATTTATAGCTGCTGCTCAAAAAGCTGGTTTAGATTTATTTTTAGGTTCTTATCCTATTACGCCAGCAACAGACATATTACACGAATTGGTTAAGCATCGTCATTTTGGGATTAAAACTTTCCAAGCTGAAGATGAAATAGCTGGTATAACATCTGCCATCGGAGCTTCATTTGCAGGAAGTTTAGCAATTACAACTACTTCTGGCCCAGGTCTAGCCTTAAAAGGTGAAGCTATCGGCTTAGCAATGATTGCTGAGTTGCCTTTAGTTATTGTTGATGTTCAACGTGGTGGTCCTTCAACAGGATTACCAACTAAAACAGAACAATCTGATTTATTACAAGCTATGTATGGTAGAAATGGAGAAAGTCCTGTGATTGTTATTGCAGCGAGTACTCCAGCCAACTGTTTTGATTTTGCTTTTGAAGCCTCAAAATTGGCCTTAGAACATATGACACCAGTTATTTTATTAACTGATGGATTTATTGCAAATGGTTCTGCACCTTGGAAAATAGTAAGTATAAATGACTTACCTGAGATAAAAACTAAACTTGTACCAAACGGAACAACTCATTACGACGCATATGTTAGAGATGAAGATCGTTTAGCAAGAAGTTGGGCTATTCCTGGAACACCAGGTTTAGAGCACCGTATTGGTGGTTTAGAAAAAGACAAAGTAACAGGTTGCGTAAATCAAGGTCCTGAAAACCATGAATACATGTGTAATATAAGAGCTGAAAAAGTGAGACGTGTTGCTGACTTTATTCCAAATATTGAAGCAGAATATGCACAAGAAGGTGATTTATTAGTTGTTGGTTGGGGAGGTACTTTTGGAAACATTCATGCAGCTGTTAAAGAAATGGCTGATGCAGGATATAAAATTGGGCATGCTCAATTTAACTACATCAATCCGTTGCCAAAAAATACTGCTGAATTATTTTCTAGATACAAAAAAGTTGTTGTTTGTGAATTGAACTTAGGTCAATTAGTTAAAATGTTTAGAAGTGAATTCAGTGATATTGAATTCTCACAATACAACAAAGTTCAAGGATTACCATTTACTAAATCAGAATTAACTCAACATTTTAAAGGGTTAATTTAAATATTGAAAATTATGGAAAGTAACGTTAAATATACATTCAAAGATTTTGCATCTGATCAAGAAGTAAGATGGTGTCCAGGTTGTGATGACTATGTTGTTTTAAGAGCAATGCAAAAAGCATTACCAGAAATGGGTGTCAAAAAAGAAGATGTTGTATTTGTATCCGGTATTGGATGCTCTTCACGTTTTCCCTACTATATGGATGCCTATGGATTTCATGGAATTCATGGTAGAGCACCTGGAATTGCAACTGGAGTTAAATTAGCTAATCCAAATTTAAGTGTTTGGATTATGACTGGAGATGGAGATGCCATGGCAATTGGAGGAAATCACTTCATACATTTATTAAGAAGAAATATCGATTTAAACATCGTATTGTTTAATAATGAAATTTATGGTTTAACTAAAGGTCAGTTTTCACCAACTTCATTATTGGGTCAAAAAACTAAATCATCACCATACGGTAATACACAACCTCCTTTCAATGCAGGAGAATTAGCTATTGGTGCTCGTTCACGTTTTTATGCTAGAGTTCCTGGAAATGAGCCAAAAACTATGACAGATATCTTTATTCAGGCTGAGAGATTTAAAGGGACTTCATTAATTGAAATTCTGCAAAACTGCGTTATTTTTAATGATGGTTGTTTTACTCAATATACTGATAAAGAAGTAAAATCAGACATGCAACTATTTTTAGAACATGGCAAACCTATGATTTTTGGAAAAGAAAGCAATAAAGGTATTGTTTTAAAAGGTTTAAAATTAGAAGTTGTAACGCTAGGTGAAAATGGAATAACAGAAAATGATTTGTTAATTCATGATGCTAAAGAAGATGACTCAACCTTACACCAAATGTTAATCAGACTTAAATATCCATTAGTAATGGGTATTGTTAGAAGTGTAGAAGAGATGGCTTTTGGCGAAAGAGAAAGAGAATTGACAGAAAAAATTAAGTTAAAATCTAATTTCACATCTGTAGATGATTTATTCTTCTCGGGTGAAACATACGAAGTAAAGTAATGAGTAAACTCATTATTTTACTTCCCCCAATTATTTTCTTAAAATCCTTAAAATTTATTTAAATGGGATCAGAAGCTCTTATAGTATTTTTATTATCTGGTGTTGCCTTAGTTGCCGGCGCCAATTTTTTATCTAATTTAATTTCACATAAGTCAGATAATCCGAGTAAAAGAGAACCTTATGAGTGTGGTATGGAAACAATTGGACCTACTTGGGTTCAATTTAAAGTTGGGTACTATTTATTCGCTATCTTATTTCTCATCTTTGATGTAGAGATAGCTTTTCTAGTGCCATGGGCCGTTGTTTTTAAAGAAGTCGGTCTAGTTGCTTTGGTTGAAATACTTATATTCTTATTAATTCTTGGTTTAGGATTAATCTATGCTTGGAAAAAACGCGCATTACGATGGGAATAGAAAAGAATGAATTAGTAAATGATTTCCCTGGACAAATAATCCCAGGTGGAAATGGTGGTAATATTACCATTACTACACTAGACAAAGTGATTAATTGGGGACGCTCCAACTCACTGTGGTCTCTTTATTTTGGAACTAGCTGTTGTGCAATTGAAATGATGCAAACAGGTGCAGCTCGTCATGATTACTCAAGATTTGGATTTGAAGTGGCACGTCCTTCTCCTAGACAAGCTGATTTAATTATCATCGCTGGAACTATTGTTAATAAAATGGCTCCTGTTTTACGTCGTTTATACGACCAAATGGCAGAACCTAAATATGTAATTGCAATGGGAGCATGTGCCATTTCAGGTGGTCCATTTTACTACAATACATACTCTGTAGTAAAAGGTGCAGATCATGTAATTCCTGTTGATGTTTATGTTCCTGGATGTCCTCCAAGACCTGAAGCGCTACTAGAAGGAATGATGATGCTTCAAGAAAAAATTAGAACAGAAAGTATGAAACACAAGGTAAATCCTATTGATGGATTTGACCAAGGATTATAAAATAATAGGTATGACAAATAGCGAATTACAAACTTTAATAAACTCCTGGAATTTTGAAGTAGAATTTTCTGAAGCTGAATCTCAGTTTTTAAACATTACTGTTAAACCTGAAAATCTACATCAACTTGGCTTACAACTTAAATCAAACAAGGAAACTTCGTTTGATTTTCTGTTTTGTGTAACTGGAATGGATTGGGGAACTGATCTTGGAGTTGTGTATCATTTAGAATCAACTACTCATAGACATCAAATTGTTGTTAAGGTTAAAACCTCAGATAGAGAAAACCCAACTTTTGATTCTGTTTGTGATATTTGGTATACAGCAGAATTCCACGAAATGGAAGTTTTTGATTTCTTTGGAATCAAATTCAACAATCATCCAAACTTGAAGCGTTTATTTATGCCGCTAGATTGGGTTGGTTATCCGTTGAGAAAAGATTATGTAGATGAGGTTAATATGGTTATAAAATAACAGATTAATGACAACAACAATCGAAACTAACACTTTTAAATCTGAAGAATACTTTATCAATATGGGGCCTCAACACCCTGCAACGCACGGTGTTTTACGTCTTTTATTAACAATTGATGGAGAGATTATTAAGAATGTGGAACCTGATTTAGGGTACATCCACCGTTCTATAGAAAAAATGTGTGAGCGTGATAGCTATCAGCAAATCGTTCACCTTACAGATCGTATGGACTATTTATCTTCTCATATTAATAATGAGGCAGTATGTTTAACTGTAGAAAATGCATTAGGACTTGAAATTCCTGAACGTGTAAAAGTTATCAGAACTATTCTTGCTGAACTTACACGTTTAGCTTCACACCAATTATGGTGGGGCGTAATGGGAATGGACGTAGGTGCATTAACAACTTATTTTTATGGTTTTAGAGATCGCGAATTAATCAATGATATTTTTGAAGAAACTTGTGGTGCTCGTTTAACAATGAATTACAATATTCCAGGTGGTTTAATGTTTGATATCCACCCAAATTTTGTAAAACGTACAAAAGATTTTATTGCTCATTTCAAAACTAAATTACCAGAATATGACACCTTATTAACTGGAAACGTAATTTTCCAAAAACGTACTCAAGGTGTTGGTATTTTAACCAAAGAAGATGCCATTTCTTTCGGAACAACAGGGCCAGTAGCGCGTGCTTCAGGTTTTTCTTGTGATATAAGAAAACATCATCCATATAGTGCTTATGACCGCGTTCAATTTAATGAAGCTATAAGTACCGTTGGAGATACATTTACGCGTTATCAAATGCGTATTCAAGAAATGTGGGAATCTATTTCTATTATTGATCAATTAATTGATAATATTCCTGATGGCGATTTTAAAGTAGCAACAAATGCTGTAATTAAATTACCAAAAGGAGAGTTTTATCAAAAAGTAGAAACAGCTCGTGGTGAGTTAGGAGTATTTATCGTAAGTGATGGAAAGAAAAGTCCATATCGCATGAAATTCCGTTCACCAGGATTCTCAAATCTTTCAGCTTTGAAAAAAATGGCTGTAGGAAGTAAATTAGGAGATTTAGTAGCCATCATGGCGACTTTAGATATTGTTGTACCAGATATTGACAGATAAAATTATGAATTTACCTTTAAGTATAACAAAAAATATCCACGATTGGCTTTTCGAATTAATGTCTGCACCAATAGCGGCAGTAGTAGAAATGGTATTAATCGCGGTGGCATTCCTGGGATTCTTTGCATTAGCAGGATTGTTGTTAGTATATATGGAGCGTAGAATCGCTGCATTTTTTCAATTGCGTTTAGGCCCTAACCGAGTTGGACCTCAAGGATTGTTTCAAACTATTGCCGATGCTTTAAAATTAGTATCAAAAGAGTTGGTAGTAATCGATAAAGCGGATAAATTTTTATATAATTTGGCACCTTATTTTGTAATTGTAGCTTCTTTAATGGCACTTTCAGTATTACCTTTTTCACAAGAATTTCATGCTTTTGATATCAATATTGGGGTGTTTTTCTTGTTAGCAGTTTCATCAATTGGTGTAATTGGAATTCTTTTAGGAGGATGGGCTAGTAACAACAAATATGCTTTAATTGGCGCCATGCGAAGTGGTTTACAAACTATCAGTTATGAGCTTTCTGTTGGACTTTCAATTTTAACCATTGTTTTATTAGCAGGTTCATTACAGATTTCAGAAATAATAGCTGTACAACAAAAAGGAGGTTGGTTTATCATCCAAGGTCATATTCCGGCATTTATTGCGTTTATGATTTTTATGATAGCCGGAACTGCTGAAACCAATAGAGCACCATTCGATTTAGTAGAAGCTGAATCAGAACTTGGAGCAGGTTTCCATACAGAATACTCTGGGATGAAATTTGCTTATTTCTTTTTAGCTGAATTTATCAACATGTTTATTATTGCCGCTATTGGAACTATTTTGTTCTTCGGAGGTTGGTTATCACCTTTTGGAATTACAGAATCTATTCCTTTATTGGGCGTTATGTGGTTTATGTTAAAAGTACTTGGTTTAGTTTTCTTGATGATGTGGTTCCGTTGGACGTTTCCACGTTTAAGAGTTGACCAATTATTAACCTTAGAGTGGAAATATTTATTACCAATTAACTTATTCAATATAGTGTTTATGGCAGTTATTGTTTGGTTAGGTTTAACTATAAATTTTTAGAGGATGAGTTATTTTTCAGATATATATAACGGTGTTAAAACTTTACTTACAGGAATGTCTGTAACAGGTAAGTATTTTTTCAATGCCCGTAAAGAAATCATCACGCAACAATTTCCAGATAATCGAGCTACCTTAAAAATGTTCGATCGTTTTAGAGGTGAAGTTGTGATGCCACATGATGAGAACAATGAACACCGTTGTACAGGTTGTCAGAAATGTGAATTAGCGTGTCCTAATGGAACAATTGAAATCATTTGGGATAGAGTTGTTGATGAAGAAACAGGAAAGAAAATAAAAGTAATTGATAAACATATTTATCATCTTTCTATGTGTACCATGTGTGGATTGTGTATAGAGGCTTGTCCTACAGATGCAATTAAATGGAGTCAAAACTTCAGCAATTCATCGTATGACAGAACTCAATTGACAAAAGTGTTGAACAAACCAGGTTCTAAAATTATGCCTGGTGTAAAAGACAAAGAATAGTATGGAACAAATTATATTTTACATTTTATCACTTATAATGGTGGTGTTTGCAATTGCTTCCGTTACCAGTCGTATGATTTTAAGATCAGTAGTGTATCTTTTATTTGTACTTTGTGCAATTGCAGGATTTTATTTCTTGATTGATTATAACTACCTAGCGGCTATACAATTAACTGTTTATGCTGGAGGTATAATTGTACTGTTTATTTTCTCAGTATTATTAATTCATCATATCGAATCTAAACTTGATGTTGCCTCTTTAGGTAGAAGAATTTTAGTTGGATTAGCAAGTTTAGTTGGTGCTGGATTAACACTTTCTGTAATTTGGGCGCACCCATTTATAGTAGCTGAAAATAGCGCGAGATCTACTGAAGTAAGAGATATCGGATTAGGAATGTTAAGTTATGGCGATGGTGGATATATACTTCCTTTTGAAGTTATCAGTATTCTGTTATTAGCAGCTATGATTGGAGCAATTATAGTAGCAAAAGGAACTCGTTTAACCATAAAAGACTAATCTAATGATTCAAGGAGTATCTATATATGAAATTTTAACCGTTACAACCTTATTATTCTTTATTGGAATTTATGGTTTTATAACGCGAAAAAACTTGATTTCAATTCTACTATCTGTTGAATTGATCTTAAATTCAGTGGCAATAAATTTTGTTGTAATCAACAAATATTTATACCCTGATATGTTACAAGGAGTTTATTTTTCTGTATTTATTATTGCAGTAGCAGCCGCAGAAACGGCATTGGCTATTTCAATTATCATCAATTTATACAGATTGGTAACATCCGTAGAAGTGAAAGCAACAGAAACTATGAAGTTTTAATATTTTAGAAAATGGATTTTACATATACAATATTAATACCATTAATTCCGCTAGCTGTTTTCTTAATCTTAGGAATCGGTTCCTTAAAAATTAAAGAAAATGTTGCTGGAATTGTGGGAGTTGCAGGTTTACTAACTTCTACTATTTTATCATACTATACCGCTTTTCAATACTTTTTCAATGTTGGAAAAGTAAATGGTATATATCAAACGTTTGTTGAACAAACTCGTTGGATGAACTTTACTGACACGCTCCATATCGATATGGGTGTTTTAATTGATCCTATTTCTGTAATGATGTTAGTAGTTGTTTCTACGATCTCATTAATGGTTCATTTATACAGTAGAGGTTATATGCACGGAGACCAAGGTTTCACCCGTTTCTTTGCGTATTTATCCTTATTCTCATTCTCTATGTACGGGTTGGTATTAGCTACTAACTTATTCCAGATTTATATTTTCTGGGAATTAGTGGGAGTTTCATCATTCTTATTAATTGGATACTATTACACAAAACCATCAGCAGTAGCTGCTTCTAAAAAAGCATTTATCGTAACACGTTTTGCAGATTTTGGTTTCTTGATGGGAATTTTAATGATTGGTTATTACACTGGTACATTTGATTTTATGACCTTAAATAACCCAACTGCTTTACAAGATTTAACTTCACCAATTATGCAAAATGCTGGAATTACCTTTATGGGATTCTCGGTAATCACTACTGCATTAGTTTTGATTTTTGCAGGTGGTGCTGGTAAATCTGCGATGTTCCCATTGCACATTTGGTTACCAGATGCAATGGAAGGTCCAACACCTGTTTCTGCCTTAATTCACGCTGCAACCATGGTTGTAGCTGGAGTATATTTAGTAGCACGTTTATTTCCAATGTTCTATTTTGTTGAAGGTGGAATTGCACTTGAAGTAGTAGCTTATGTCGGAGGATTTTCATCCCTGATTGCTGCACTTATCGCTTTAACACAACACGATATTAAACGTGTTTTGGCCTTTTCAACCATGTCACAAATTGGTTATATGATGATGGCTTTAGGTATTTCTGGGTATGGAGATGTAGATGGTTTAGGTTTTACCGCTTCGATGTTCCACTTATTTACCCACGCAATGTTTAAAGCATTATTATTCTTAGGCGCTGGTTCTGTTATTCATGCTGTTCATAGCAATGTTTTACAAGACATGGGTGGTTTAAGAAAATATATGCCTATTACCAATATTACATTCTTAATTGCAGCTTTAGCAATTGCTGGAGTTCCTCCATTTGCAGGTTTCTTCAGTAAAGATGAAATTTTAGCTGCTGCTTATGAAAGTAACCAGTTATTATTTTGGGTAGAATGGGTTGTAGCTGGATTAACTGCTTTCTACATGTTCCGTTTATACTTTGGAATTTTCTGGGGTAAAGACACGATTTACAAACACACGCCGCATGAATCACCATTATCAATGACATTACCTTTAATGTTCTTGGCAGTTGTTTCTGCTATTGCTGGTTTTGTTCCTTTCAGCCAGTTTATAAGTCCAGATTTAGTAGGTTATACCACACATATTCACATGAATATTGCTGCGATGTCAGTTGGTGTTGGTGTGTTAGGTATTGCGATTGCTTGGATTATGTACAAAAAAGAAACCAATATTGCTGATAAAATTTCATCAGCTTTCGGATTCTTATATCAATGGACTTTCAGAAAGTTCTATATCGATGAACTATACTTGTTCATTACGCGCGAAATCATCTTCAAACGCATTGCGCAACCATTTGCATGGTTTGATAAAAAAGTTGTTGATGGCACCATGAATTTAATTGGAAACTCTACTGTAGATGCTTCTAAGAAAATTAAAGGATTGCAATCCGGTAAAGTACAAGATTATGCCTTTGCATTTATTTCAGGGGTTGTAATTATAGTAATGGTTTTTATTTATTTCATGAACTAACGTATTAAGAATTATGGATATATTATCATTATTTGTTACGGTACCTGTTTTAACGATTTTGTTTTTAGCATTTACTAAAAACTTGCAACAGGTTCGTATAGTATCGCTCACAGGTATGCTTGTTCAATTAGGAATGGCTATCAACTTACTCTTCGCTTATTTTAGAGAAAGAGCAGTTAATACAGATATTATGGTTTTCACCAAAGATTATGTTTGGTTCGAATCATTAAACATACATTACGCTATTGGAGTTGATGGAATTTCAGTAGCGTTGATTTTACTTACGTCAATCGTAGTATTGGCAGGGGTATTTATTTCATGGAAAGTTGCTGATTTATCTAAAGAATTTTTCATCTCATTAATCGTATTAGCAACAGGAGTTTTTGGATTCTTTATTTCTCTCGATTTATTTACGATGTTCGTTTTTTATGAAATCGCGGTAATTCCGATGTATTTATTGATTGGAATTTGGGGTTCTGGTCCAAAAGAATATTCAGCAATGAAATTAACGCTGATGTTAATGGGAGCTTCTGCCCTTTTATTGGTAGGAATTTTAGGAATTTACTTTAATTCTAACGCTGATGGTGGTGCATTAACTTTCAATATTTTAGAAATTGCACAAGTAAATATTCCTTTTGAAGCGCAACGTTTATTCTTCCCTTTAACATTTTTAGGGTTTGCTGTTTTGGGTGCTTTATTCCCTTTTCATACTTGGTCACCAGACGGTCACGCATCTGCCCCAACGGCTGTATCGATGTTACACGCAGGTGTATTAATGAAATTAGGTGGATATGGAATTTTTAGAGTTGCCATGTATTTATTGCCACTTGGAGCAATTGATTGGTCTACATTCTTCATTGTATTATCTTCTTTCGGAGTAATTTATGGAGCATTAGCAGCATTACGTCAAAATGATTTAAAATACATCAACGCCTATTCTTCTGTGAGTCACTTAGGAATGGTATTAGTTGCTTTATTGATGATGAATAAAACAGCCTGGAACGGAGCAATATTACAATCGCTTTCTCACGGATTTATGACAGCACTTTTCTTCGCCTTAATTGGGATGATTTACGAAAGAACACATACTAGAGATATTCAAAAATTAGGAGGTTTACTAAAAGTATTACCTTTTATTTCTGCCACATATGTTATTGCTGGATTAGCAAATTTAGGCTTACCTGGATTTAGTGGATTCGTTGCAGAGATGAACATCTTTGTTGGAGCTTTTGAAAACGCTGATTTATTCAGAAGAGTTGCTACTGTAGTAGTAGTTTCTGCGATTGTAGTAACAGCAGTTTACATTTTAAGAGTGGTGGGTATCATGTTAATGGGGCCTGTAAAAAATGAGGAATTTAACAACTTACCAGCATCAACTTGGTTTGAACGTTACGGAGTGTATCTGTTATTAATTCCTATTGCAGGAATGGGTATAGCACCACTTTGGTTAAGCGATATGATTTTAGAAAGTCTAACGCCGTTTATAGCAAGATTTTAATAATATTAAAATATAGAAACTAATGGATTTTAGTAGTTTATTATTAATGCGTCACGAATTTATTTTAACCGCTCTTCTATTATTGATGATTGTGGCTGAAATAGTTGTAAGTGAACAAAACAAGAAGAACTTAGTCAATTTTGGCGTACTTCTTTTTGCAATCCATACGGCTATAGGTTTATTGCCACTAGCTGATGGAGTATTATTTGGCGGAATGTTTAAAACTACCGTTTTAACACACTTTTTCAAAAGTGTATTAAATATTGGTGTGCTTATTTTATTATTGCAATCTGCTGATTGGTTACGTGATAAAGTGGTTAGTCAACAAAAAGCAACCGAATTTTTCATGTTGATTTTCTCATCGTTATTGGGATTATATTTCATGATTTCTGCAGGAGATTTTTTAATGTTCTACATCGGTTTAGAATTATCAACATTACCTGTTGCAGCTTTAGCAGCATATGAATCATTAAAACAAAAATCGAGCGAGTCTGGTATCAAATTAATATTATCTGCAGCTTTGGCCTCTGGTACTTCTTTATTTGGGATTACGATGATGTATGCCACTTCAGGATCATTATTCTTTGATATGATGACTATCACAGCATCTAACTTAACCATATTAGGTTTCTTGATGTTCTTTGCTGGTTTAGCGTTTAAAATATCGTTAGCGCCATTCCATTTTTGGACTGCTGACGTTTACGAAGGAGCACCAATTAGTGTTGCATCATATTTATCTGTTATTTCAAAAGGTGCTGCTGCATTTGTATTGATGATTTTGTTGTTTACCTTGTTTAGACCTTTAGAAAGTATTTGGGTAAATTTAATGTACGGTGTTGCTTTATTAACCATGTTTATTGGTAACTTATTTGCAATTCGTCAACAAAATTTAAAACGATTCTTAGCGTTCTCATCGATTGCACAAGCAGGTTTTATCTTATTGGGTTTACTTTCAGTTGATCAATTAGGAGCAACTACTGTAATTTACTTTATAATGATTTATGTATTTTCTAACCTAGGAGCTTTTGGTGTGGTACAAGCCATATCAAATCAAACTGGTAAAGAAAATATTGATGATTATGATGGTTTGTACAGAACGAATCCGAAATTAAGTTTAGTAATGTTATTGGCTTTATTCTCTTTAGCGGGAATACCTCCAGTAGCTGGTTTCTTTGGCAAAATTTTCTTATTTACAGCAGCTGCATCTCAAGGATATTATTTATTAGTATTTATTGGTGTTGTGAATGTAACCATTGCATTATACTATTACTTATTGGTAGTAAGAGCCATGTTTTTACGCAAAAGTGAAAATGCGATTCCTTACTTTAAAAGTAAATGGATGATGAAATTAGGCTTGACTATTACCGTACTTGGTATCTTAATTATAGGTATGTACAGTCCGCTGTACGAATACATATTTGAAATTAGTAACCTTATTTTTAAATCATAACGTATGGCACTTTTAGGATCACATCAATTTGGAGATATAGACGGACAACGCGTTACTTATGTTGAAAAAGGAACTACTCAAGAACGTGTAGATTTTCTTACTAAGCTACTTAAACACAATAATTTTGAAGTTGTAATAGGTGAAGACAAACGCAAATCAGAAGAAGAACCTCAACTATATACGGTTGCAGTTACAGATATGGTTTTTAATCCAACTGTTTGGGTATACCAACGCCGATTAAGAACATTAGATGGAAGAATTGTTTCTCCATCGTATTGGAATCAAGTAGATGAAGATACCAAACCTCAGTATTGGGAATATATGAAGTAATTCATTTTAAATAATAAGAAAGCTGCCAAATGGTAGCTTTTTTTTATAAATCAGTAATTTCTTTTCCTAGGTATATAAATTTATAACCTTTCTGAACTTTTGAAGCATCTTTAAAAGAAGTAATAATATGTATAACACCAAAATTATCTTTAATAAATAATGGAATAGAATATTTTGCTTGATTAACTTTTTCTAAAACATTATTATAATGTTCTGCAGATTTTAAGTGAAGTTCATTTATAGTTGGATAATCGCGAGCAACTTCACTTAAATTAATAAAATCATCTGTTTTAGAAAACAATACTTCAGATGTTACACCTTTAGGATCTTTCAATTCATCTGGACTGATAAGACGGAAAGTTCCGCTTTCTCCAAAATTAGCTCCAAACTTATCGATAGCAAATTTATTAACCTCATTACTACCTGAAAGTGCTAACAAATAACCTATATCATTTAATTCAATATTTTCAAATAAATCATCTGAATAGATATTATCTTCAAAAGCTTCTAATTGTAATTCTTTTGCTTTATTAACTAAAATAGGATTACTATCAATTAAAACAACTCTTCTCCCTTGTTCTTGTAAGTATAAAGCAATTAATCTTGAAGCTTCAGAGGCGCCTATCATTAGAACTCCTGATGAATGCTTTAAAAAAACTCCTAAAAATTTAGAAACCATCCTGGCTGTAGTAGCATTTAATAAAACAGTTCCTAAAACTACCATAAAAACTAATGGAGTTATGTATTCTGCACCTTCCTTTCCTGCTAATACTAATTTTAAACCAAATAAAGAAGCAATACCAGCCGCTACAATACCACGAGGTCCTACCCAACTTATAAATACTTTTTCTCTAAAATTTAATTCAGATTTATTGGCACTTAGAAATACACCAATTGGTCGGATTAAAAATACTATGACAAAAAATAACAATAATATTTTGATGTTTAAAAGTAATTGTAAATCAGCTATGTTGATATTTGCCGCTAATAAAATAAACAACATGGATATCAATAAAATACTGATAGTTTCTTTAAAATAAATAATATCTTTTAGTTCAGCAACATTTTTATTACCGATAACCATTCCCATAACCACTACTGTTAATAATCCAGAATCGTGCGAAATTAAATCTGAAATTACAAAAACCAATAAAACAGTTGCCAAAGTGATTAAATTCATCAAATAATGAGGAATTAAATTCTTTTTTATAGCAAAATACAGAGCATATGCAGCAGCAAATCCCAATGTAAAACCAGCAAGTATAATCTTACCAAATTCTGTTAAGGCCTGTAATGTATATACTTCACCATTTCCTTGTCCTACATTAATAAATTCAAAAACTAATACTGCTATTAAAGCTCCAATAGGATCAATTAGAATACTTTCCCATTTTAAAACTGTTGAAATTTCTTTTTTTAAAGGCAAGTTTCTCAATATTGGATTAATTACTGTTGGACCAGTTACAATTATCAAAGATGAAAACAAAAATGACATAGCCCAATTAAGACCAATAAAAAAATGTACGGCAATGGCAGCGCCTATAAAGGTTACAATAGATCCTACTGTAATTAGTTTAAAAATTACAGGACCAACCTTTTTAATCTCACTTTTCTTCAGCGTCATACTTCCTTCAAAAAGAATTACACTTATTGCTAGTGATACAAAACTGAATAATTGATCACTAGGGAAAAGACCATTTGTTCCATTCCACATAGGTTCAATCCATTTACTCCCATCATCTGAAATTAAAGTCGAAAATGGCCCTACCAATAAACCAATTATTATAAGTGGTAAAATTGCAGGTAATTTAGACTTCCATGCAATCCATTGTGCAAATATTCCGAGAATCACAATACTGGAAAGTTCTAACATAGCATGTATAATTTCTTCTAATATAATTAATTAATTGTGATTATTGGTAACATATATAACTCATTAAAATTATTTGATTAAAAGTCTATAAAGAAAACGTTTTTTGCCTATATTTACTACAGTTTACAACTATAACTGACTCAACTTTATATCATGAAATTAAAACAACTCAATGAAGATTGGACTTCTGTAGTAGTAGCTTCCACTCTTATTTTTGCCATTGTTGCTACAACATTTTTTCCTGAATTACCTAAATTTGGCCCTAAAGAAGGATGGACAGGATGGACTGTTCTTAGCACAGAAGTGTTTACTTCTGGTAACACAATTCGTTTATTACTCACTTTCCTCTATTTTTTATTATTTACAATTTTTGGTGGAGCGTTGATGGGAAAATCATTAAAATCAATTTTTAAAGCATTCCCAATTATTTTTGTTCTTTCTATGGGAGCACAATTTATTGCTTCTAGTGGATCTATGAAGAATCTTGGTTTAGAAACAGTACTATTTTCCTTAATAATTGGATTAGTAATTAGTAATATTTTTAAAGTTCCAAGCTGGTTAAAATCAGGTATTCAAAGTGAATTTTACATCAAAATTGGATTAGTAATGTTAGGAGCTTCGGTGCTTTTTTCAGAAATTATGAAAGCTGGATTTTATGGATTAATACAAGCAATTGTTGTTGTAGTTTCTGTATGGTACTTTGCTTATTGGATTGCAAAAAAAATGAAAATTGATGAAGAACTTTCTATTATGATGGCAAGTGCAGTAAGTATTTGTGGTGTATCTGCAGCTATTGCAACTGCAGGTGCTATAAAAGGTGATAGTAAAAAATTAAGCTATGTCGTTTCTTTAGTTTTAATTGTAGCTATTCCAATGATGATTTTTATGCCACTTATTGCTCGTTGGTTAGGTTTAAGTGATGAAGTTACAGGTGCTTGGTTAGGTGGTACAATTGATACTACAGGAGCAGTAGTTGCTTCAGGTACAATTGCAGGTGATGTTGCTTTAAAATTTAGCACGATTATAAAATTTTCACAGAATATATTATTAGGTGTTGCAGCATTATTAATATCTATTTTTTGGACTTATAAACAAGTTGAAAAAAATAAAGAAACTGAAAAACCTTCTTTAAAAGTTATTTGGGAACGTTTTCCTAAATTTGTTCTAGGATTTATAATTGTTTCATTAGCATTTTCTTTTATTGTTTCTCCTGAAACTGCAGAAGTTACTGGTAAAACCATTAAGAGCTATCAATCTTTATGGTTTAATTTAGCATTTATCTGTATCGGTTTAGAGACGAGGTTTAAAGATATAATTGAATTGGATAGAGGAAGACCATTAATGGCTTTCTTAACTGCCCAAGTGTTTAATATCTTTATAACATTAGCAGTAGCTTATATTTTGTTTGAAATGCTTTGGAATGGATAAACTTCACATAATTTAAACAAAAAACCACTTAGAATTTAAGTGGTTTTTTATGTAATATTATTTTTATTTTCTTTCAATAAATAGTTTTTTATTTACGACGCCATCCGAAGTGTTAATTTGAACTATATAAACTCCGGTAGCAACACTAACAGGTAAAGAATTGTAACGATCATTAAATCCAGTATCCCAAGACTTAATTTTCTGACCTAAATAATTATATAAAACAACACCCGTTATATCTGTATCAAGAATTTTATTAATCTGGATTTCAGAAGCATCATTGTTCATATAAGTTCTTATACCTTCTTCTAAAGATATCTCGGATATAGTTTTTAAACGAGGTTGGAATACTAATGCAAATAACCAAAACTTCTAAACTAAACAATTATACAATATTATACTAAAAAGTTAGATTTTTTAAGGTTAGAAATCTTAAAAAAAGAAGTAAATTTATTAATCAGAAATGAAAATCAGACACAAATGAAAAATACTGTAATTATAAAAGAGAGTGGAGACAAGGCTATTTTTAACAGTGATAAACTACGCGCTTCACTTCAAAAATCTGGTGCAACTGAATTATCAATACAAATAATTATTAATGAAATTGAATCAATTCTATTTGATGGAATAACTACTAAAGAAATTTATAAAAGAGCCTTTGCTATTTTACGTAAACATTCTCGTCCTACAGCTTCTAGATACAAACTCAAAAAAGGGATTTTAGAGTTAGGACCATCAGGCTTTCCATTTGAAAAATTTGTTGGTGAATTATTAAAAAATCAAGCTTACAAAGTCGAAGTTGGCGTTTTTGTGCAAGGGCTGTGTGTGAGGCATGAAGTGGATGTTATTGCAGAAAAAGATAACCAATATTTCATGATTGAATGTAAATTTCATAGTTCCTTCAATATGAAGTGCAATGTAAAAATTCCGTTATACATTCAATCTCGATTTTTGGATATCGAAAAACAACGAAACAAACAAACGGTGAATGCAAATAAACTTCAACAAGGTTGGCTGTTAACCAATACTCAATTTACAACAGACGCCATTCAGTTTGGAGAATGTGTTGGATTAAAAATGGTGAGTTGGGATTATCCAAAAGGAGAAAGTTTAAAAGATATAATCAGTAATTCTGGCTTATACCCCATTACATGTTTAAATACCATTACAAAAGCCGAAAAACAACAATTACTCGCCAAAGACATTGTGTTATGTAAACAATTATGTAAGTTCACCGAGGTTTTAAATCAGATGGGGATCTCCAAAACCCGAAAAAAAAATATATTGGATGATGCACATGCGCTATGTAAAAGTATTTTATAATTACTAATTCTAAATAATTATGATGAAACATAGCTATAAAATATCTGGAATGACTTGTAACGGTTGCAGAAGCAATGCTGAAAATACATTAAATAACATAAAAGGTGTATTAAAAGCTACTGTATATTTAGATGAAGGCAAAGCAGAAGTTGAAATGGAAAAACATATTTCAACTGAAACTCTTCAGCAAGAATTTTTAAAAGCAGGATTGCATTATACTATTGAAATTCCTGGAAAAGAAAACAATCATGAAAAGCATTACCACAAATCTGAAATTATAAAAGATGGAAATGGAATTTTTTACTGTCCGATGCATTGCGAAGGTGAAAAAACATATGATAAAGCGGGCGATTGCCCTGTTTGTGGGATGGATTTACTAGAACAACAAAAATTAGTACAGGATATAAAATTTACCTGCCCAATGCATCCTGATATAGTGAAAGATATCCCAGGGTCTTGTCCTATTTGCGGTATGGATTTAATACCAATGAAACCTGACGAAAGTGCGGAACTAAAAACATATAAAGGCTTAGTTAATAAAATGAAAGTTGCGTTGCTTTTTTCAGTTCCGATTTTACTTATTGCCATGGCTGATATGCTGCCAAACAATCCTCTTTTAAAACTTTTATCACACTATAACTGGAATTGGGTTCAATTCTTTTTATCTATTCCAGTGGTTTTTTATGCCTGTTGGATGTTTTATGAACGCGCCTGGAAATCAATTATCACTTGGAATTTAAACATGTTTACATTAATTGGGATTGGCACAGGTGTTGCTTTTATTTTTAGCATCTTCGCTTTATTATTTCCTGATATTTTTCCAGAACAATTTAAAACAGCAAGTGGTACTGTATTCGTTTATTTTGAAGCGACTTCCGTTATTTTAACGTTGGTTTTATTGGGTCAATTATTAGAAGCCAGAGCACATAGTCAAACAAGTGGAGCTATTAAAGAACTCTTAAAATTAGCACCAACCGAAGCCATGTTGGTAACTCCTGATGGAAAAGATCAAGTGATATCAATTCACGCTATTAAAAAAGGTGATTTATTACGAGTAAAACCAGGAGATAAAATACCAGTGGATGGAAAAATTACAGAAGGTAAGAGTCATATTGACGAATCTATGATTACAGGAGAACCGATTCCTGTTGATAAACAAGTGGGAGATTTAGTAAGTTCAGGGACTATTAATGGAAATAAATCATTTGTAATGATAGCCGAAAAAGTAGGTTCAGAAACCTTGCTTTCACAAATAATTCAAATGGTTAATAATGCCAGTAGATCAAAAGCTCCTATTCAAAAATTAGCAGATAAAATTTCTAAATACTTTGTGCCCATAGTTGTTTTTACCTCCATTATCACCTTTATTGTTTGGGCTTATTTCGGACCCGAACCTGCCCTTGTTTTTGCTTTTGTAAACGCCATAGCTGTTTTAATTATAGCTTGTCCATGCGCCTTAGGATTGGCAACTCCCATGTCGGTCATGGTGGGTGTTGGAAAAGGGGCTTTGAACGGAATTTTAATAAAAAATGCTGAAGCGTTGGAAAATTTAAACAAAGTCAATGTGTTAATAACCGATAAAACCGGCACCATCACTGAAGGAAAACCATCGGTTGAAAAAGTAGTTGATTTATCGGGTAAGTCTGATGAAGTGTTGCTTCAATACATCGCTTCTGTAAATCACTATAGTGAACATCCATTAGCAGAAGCTGTTGTTAATTATAGTAATGATAAAAATATAACATTAATTGCGGTTAATGATTTTGAAGCCATTTCTGGGAAAGGCGTTATTGGAACCGTTAATTCCAAAAAAATTGCATTGGGAAATAAGAAGTTGATGGAACAAATAAAGGCAGTAATATCACAAGAAATTGATCTTAAAGTCATTAGTGAACAAAAACTAGGAAAAACAGTTTCTTATATTTCAGTTGACCAACAAGTGCTGGGTTATGTATGTATTACTGACGCCATCAAAAAAACCAGTAAAGAAGCAATTGCTTTATTACAACAACAAGGTATCGAAGTTATTATGTTAACCGGCGATAATGACAATACGGCCAAAGCTGTTGCTGCTGAATTAAACTTATCATCTTATAAAGCTGAATGTTTACCAGAAGATAAATTAAACATCATAAAAGCACTTCAAAAAGAAGGTAAAATTGTTGCCATGGCTGGTGATGGAATTAATGATGCCCCTGCATTAGCACAAGCTGATATCGGAATTGCTATGGGAACAGGTACTGATGTAGCTATAGAAAGTGCCGAAGTTACTTTGGTAAAAGGTGATTTATTGGGCATTGTAAAAGCTAAAAACTTAAGCACTCATGTAATGAAAAACATCAAACAAAATCTGTTTTTTGCATTTATCTATAATGTATTGGGAATCCCAATTGCTGCTGGTCTTTTATTTCCATTTTTCGGAATCTTACTTTCACCAATGATTGCCGCGACAGCTATGAGTTTTAGTTCTGTTTCTGTGATTGCTAATTCGTTGCGGTTGAGAAATATTTCTTTAGAATAATTCGAATGTTTCGGTTTGCTGTTATTTACGAAATTGCAACTGTATAATTCTGAAAAATAAAAAAAGACTTTATTAATTCTTCATCTGAAATGAATTATCACCTGTAAAATAGCAATCATAGTTTAATTACTTATATATTTTTGCAATAAAATATAGCATTTGCTTTATAAAAAGTAATTTATTTTTATATTCGCATATCCCCTAGAAGTCTGCATTCATTTATAATCAATAATAATGCATCTCTTAAAGGTATAAATTGATGTATAATTATTTGATATAATGAAAAACATTGAGCTTAAATTATTGGCAATTGTAGTGTTGGTTGCTATTTTAGGATTAGTTGGTTGGACAAGTAATTGGAGTGTCTTAACAAGTTTTTCAAAGAATTTTGTGCCTATAGCGCCTTTAGCCGCTGTATTGTTTATATTTACAAGTATTACCTATTCTTCTTTATATTTAAAAAACAATAAATTAATAAAACTGCTGGCTTACCCTCTGTTAATTTTAACTTTATTCTTAGCATTATTTAACTTGGTTGATTTCTTTTTAATCCCTGGATGGGATTTTGAAAAGATCTTTTTTAGAAATCTATTTGGTGAAAAGGTATATGGTCATATGTCGCCAGTTGCCAGTTTATTATTTATCACCTCTTCCTTTTTCGTTATTTTATTAAAAAAACTTAATGTAAAAATCTCTCAATTTATTCCTAAGACGCTCTTTTATATTCAACTTTCAATTAGTACATTTTTTTTAATATCATATATTGAAAATATAAGTCAACTGTATAGTCATAGATGGATGGTCTTGTCTGCACCAACAGCTCTGTGCTTTTTTATTTTAAGCATTGTTCATCTTTATAATATTAAATTTAATGTTTGGCCTTTTCAATATTTTTCAAAAACAGATATAACTAGCAGATTAATTAGAAAATTCTTACCAACAATACTGTTATTTATAATATTTATAGAAACCCTAAATATTCATTATTTCTCTTATATAAATCACCTTTTTTCTCCAATTGTAATCTTATTAGTAATTATTGTTTTTATTTATTTCTTGATTGTTACTATTTCTAAAAGTATTGGTCAAAACTTAGAAAAAATAAATCAAAATTTAATTGATAGTGAAGAACGCTATAAAAGTGTTGTAGATATTTCTCCAAGTGGTATATTAATTCAC
>JAUYUF010000100.1 GCA_030694835.1 Flavobacteriaceae bacterium
AATCTTTTTGATGACGTTCACTAATTACTTCATCACCTTTTTCATTTAATACAAAATCAGTAGCTGTTTTTAAGATTTCCATAAACTCTGAAAAATCTTATTTGTATAAATATATTTTGTGTTTTTTGTAATGAAATGACCCATCATCATGAGTAAATTTTTTACTTTCTGTAATAGTTAAATAGTAATCATCTGCTTTAGTAGACCTAACATCGAAAAAATAAGTTCTTCTTCCTGCTCTCAGTATTTGTGAAAAAATTTCTTCTTGTTCTAAATTTTCATGTTCACTCATAATATCGCTCTTTTAATTTACAAACTAGTTTAAGTATGACACAAATCTAACAAAATAAATTGCTTTTGCAACAATGTTTTGTAAAAAGTAAATTAATTTAGAATGATTAAAAATGATTAGTTTCCAAGTGATTGTTCATCATATAAATCTTTATAATATCCATCTATTGTAAGTAACTCATCGTGAGTTCCTTCCTGAATAATTATACCTTTATCTATTACAATAATCTTATCAGCATTTTTTGTTGATGAAACTCGATGACTGATAATTAAAGTAGTTCTACCTTGTGAAAATGTTCCTAAATTTTGGAGTATTTGTTCTTCAGTTTCTGTATCTACCGCAGATAAACAATCATCTAAAATTAAAATAGTTGGATTTTTAATTAACGCTCTTGCCATTGAAACTCGCTGTTTCTGACCACCTGAAAGTGTAATTCCTCTTTCACCTAGAATAGTGTTATAACCATTTTTAAATTCAATTATATTTTGATGGACATCAGCTAATTTCGCTGCATTTTCAATTTCTTCAGTTGTAGCATTTTCAACTCCAAATTTGATGTTATTAGTAATGGTGTCAGAAAAAAGAAATGAATCTTGAGGAACAAAGCCAATTTGTTTTCTTAAAGAATTTAAATGAAGATCTTTTAGAGGAACATTATCTATTAAAATAGTTCCTTTTTGTACATCATATAAACGGGCTATTAATTGAGCAATAGTTGATTTTCCAGAGCCAGTTTTTCCTAAAATTGCAAGAGTTTTTCCAGATTCAGCAATAAATGAAATGTTTTTTAGTGCAGTAATATGAGTATCATCATAGGTAAAACTAACATCTCTAAATTCAATTTTTCCATTTATTTTTTGTGGATTTTCTTGCGTATTATAAATTTCTGGTTCGATTTCTAAAAATTCATTGATTCTTTTTTGAGAAGCTTCTGCCTCTTGAACCATTGATGTTACCCAACCAACAACTGCAACTGGCCAAGTAAGCATATTTACATAAATAATAAACTCAGCAATTACACCAATAGTTTCAATTTGTCCGTTGATGTAACGCATTCCACCAACATAAATGACAAGTATATTACTCACTCCAATTAATAAAATCATCATTGGGAAAAATAATGCTTGAACTTTGTATAAATCAATGTTTTTTTGTTTGCTTTCGTTGGCTAAATTTTTGAATTCATTAAAGGTTTGAGGTTCTATTCCGTATGATTTTATCACCCCAATTCCAGAAAATGTTTCCTGACTAAAAGTGGTTAGTTTTGATAAGTATTGTTGTACAATAGTGCTTTTTTCATTAATAACTCTACTTAAAATATAAATTGCTAACGATAAAATGGGTAATGGTAAAACGGTATATAAAGTAAGCGAAGCATCAATCCTAAGCATATTGGCTATTACAATAATAAACAGCGTTATCATGTTGATAGTGTACATAATTGCAGGTCCAAAATACATCCTAACTTTACCAACATCTTCACTAATTCTGTTCATTAAATCACCCGTTCTATTCTTTTTGTAGAAATTTAAAGTGAGTCTTTCATATTGTTTAAAAATTTCATTTTTTAAATCAAATTCAATCAATCTTGACATTACTATAATTAGCTGTCTCATTAAAAAAGTAAACACACCAGATATTAGAGTTGCACCAATGATTAATAAAATATTGATGAGTAATTGATGTTTTACTTCAGCTAGATTTCCACTGTTTTGTTTGATGTAATTTTCAACTACAGACAATGAATCTCCGACCAATCTTGGAGTTACCAATGAAAAAATTCTCGAAATGATGGTAATAAAAATTCCAGCAATTAATCGATATCTATATTTAACAAAATATTTATTTAAGTATTTTAATGCGCTCATCTAGTGCAATTTGTGTTTCTGGTTTTAATTTATGTACAAAACATTGTTTGTAATAACTTTTCAAAATCGTAATTTAGCAGTAATTATTTAGAATCATTTAATTTTCATCCTCCTAAAACTACAACAAATGAATACTGAAATATTTACTTCTGAACAAATGCTAAAAATGGGGCCAATTTTTAATCATTTTTCATTTGACAATCACGAACAAATCGTTTTTTGCAACGACGAAGATACAGGTTTAAAAGCAATTATTGGTATTCATAATACAGTTTTAGGTCCAGCATTAGGTGGTACCAGAATGTGGAATTATCAAAATGAATGGGAAGCATTATACGATGTTTTACGATTATCTCGCGGAATGACATTTAAATCGGCTGTTGCTGGTTTAGATTTAGGTGGAGGAAAAGCGGTAATTATTGGCGATGCTAAAAAGCAGAAAAATGATGTTTTAATGAAACGTTTTGCAGAGTTTGTCCACTCTTTAAGTGGTAAATATATTACGGCAGAAGATATTGGTATGGAAACCAGAGATATGGATATTATGAAACAAATTACCCCTTACGTTTCTGGAATTTCTGAAAAATTAGGAGGTTCAGGAAATCCATCGCCTGTTACTGCTTATGGTGTTTTTATGGGGATTAAAGCAAGTTGTAATTACAAATTTGGAAGTGACAGTTTAGATGGTAAGAAAGTTTGGGTACAAGGTGTTGGAAATGTTGGTGAATCATTAGTTGAACATCTTACTAACGCCGGAGCTCAAGTTTTTATCACTGATATTTTTGAAGAAAAATTGAAGGAAGTAAGTCGAAAATATGGTGCTACAATTTATAACGGATTAGATGTATTTAGTCAAAATGTAGATATTTATGCTCCTTGTGCGCTTGGTGCAACTATTAATGACTATTCAATTTCTAAATTGAAAGCATCAATAATTGCAGGTGGTGCAAATAATCAATTAGAAGAGGAAGATAAACACGGTAAATTATTAAAAGAAAAAGGAATTATTTATGCGCCTGATTTTTTAATTAATGCAGGTGGAATTATAAATGTTAATGCTGAAGTAGCAGGTTATGATAGAGCAGAATCAATCAGAAGAACAGAAAATATTTATAATACAACCTTAGAAATTTTCAAATTATCTGATACAGAAGGAATCACAACACATCAAGCGGCATTGAATATCGCCTTAAAAAGAATTGAAAATAGAAGAAAAGAAAACCTTAAATAATTTAAATTAAAATTGTATTTTTGCAAAGCGATTGAACCAATTTCACTCGCTTTTTTTTCTAATAAAACGTTCTTTAAATGATTAATAGAAGACATATAAGAGTAAAAGTAATGCAATCGGTTTATGCTATGTTGCGTTCTGGTAGTGATAATCTTGTAAAAGAAAGGGAGTTTTTAAATTCCAATATTGTTAAATTGTATGAACTCTATATTCTTAATTTACAGCTGTTAGTTGAGGTTCAAAAACATGCCAAAAAATTTCAAGAGAAATCAAAAAAGAAACATCTTGCCACTTCCGAAGATTTAAATCCAAATAAAAAATTCATCAATAACCAAGTGTTGTTAATGCTTAAAAATAGTGTTGCCTTAAAAAAATATGTTGAAGATTATAATTTATCAAACTGGAATTTAGATGGAGAGTATGTTCAAATTATTTGGGATGAGATTTTTAAAAGTCCTATTTATCAAAAATACATCAACTCTAAAGATCTTTCTTTTGCTGATGATCAATCATTTGTAATTAATATTTTTAAAACTATTATTGCCCCAAATGAAAAATTATCTGACTATTTTGAAGATTACAATATTGGCTGGGCAGATGACATGCCCTATGTTAATACATGGATTTATAAACAACTAAAGAGTTTAAATGAAGGCGATATTTTTAGTTTAGATAAACTTTTTAAAGATGAAGATGATTATAAATTTGGTAAAGAGTTGTTTGAAAAAGTGATGTTAAATCATGTCGAATTTGAAAAAGAAATTAAAGACAAAACTCCAAATTGGGACATGGAGCGAATTGCTGATTTAGATATGATTCTTATCAAAATGGGTATTTGTGAGTTTTTAAAATTTCCATCTATTCCAAC